>NZ_BBSK01000046.1:0-47003 GCF_001319805.1 Burkholderia sp. E168m22 | reverse complement strand
CTGCTGCTGAACGCGATGGCCGGCTTCGACGAGCGCGACTCGACGAGCCTCGAGCGCGACGATGAAGACTTCACGCGCCACCTCGGCCAGCCGTGGGCCGCCGGCAACGACGCGGGCAAGCCGCTCGCGGGCCTGCGCATCGGTTTGCCGAACGAGTATTTCGGCGCGGGCCTCGCCGACGACGTGCGCGCGACGATCGACGCGGCCCTCAAGCAATACGAGGCGCTCGGCGCGACGCTCGTGCCGGTGTCGCTGCCGAAGACGGAACTGTCGATCCCCGTGTACTACGTGATCGCCCCGGCGGAAGCGTCGTCGAACCTGTCGCGTTTCGACGGCGTGCGCTTCGGCCACCGCGCCGCGCAGTACGGCGATCTGCTCGACATGTACAAGAAGTCGCGCGCCGAAGGCTTCGGGCCTGAAGTGAAGCGCCGGATTCTGGTCGGCACCTACGTGCTGTCGCACGGTTACTACGACGCGTACTACCTGCAGGCGCAGAAGATCCGCCGCATCATCGCGAACGATTTCCAGGAAGCGTTCAAGTCCTGCGACGTGATCATGGGCCCGGCGTCGCCGACGGTCGCATGGGATCTCGGCGCGAAGGGCGACGATCCGGTGCAGATGTATCTCGCGGATATCTACACGCTGTCGGTGAGCCTCGCGGGCCTGCCCGGCATGAGCGTGCCGTGCGGCTTCGGCGCGGGCGCGAACGCGAAGCGCCCGGTCGGCCTGCAGATCATCGGCAACTATTTCAACGAAGCCCGGATGCTGCAGGTCGCCGACGCGTTCCAGCGCGCGACCGACTGGCACAAGCAAGTTCCGGCAGGGGTGTAAGCACATGGCTACTCAGTGGGAAGTCGTTATCGGTCTCGAGACGCACGCGCAACTGTCGACCGTCTCGAAGATTTTCTCGGGCGCATCGACGCAGTTCGGCGCGGAGCCGAACACGCAGGCGTGCCCGGTCGACCTGGCGTTGCCGGGCGTGCTGCCGGTGCTGAACCGCGGCGCGGTCGAGCGGGCGATCCGCTTCGGCCTCGCGATCGGCTCGACCATCGCGCCGCGCAGCATCTTCGCGCGCAAGAATTATTTCTACCCCGATCTGCCGAAGGGCTATCAGATCAGCCAGTACGAGATTCCGGTCGTGCAGGGCGGCCAGATCACGATCCAGGTGCCGGCCAACGAGAAGGCCGGCAAGCCGGCGTACGAGAAGACGGTCAACCTGACCCGCGCGCACCTCGAGGAAGACGCGGGCAAGTCGCTGCATGAAGACTTCGCCGGCATGACCGGCATCGACCTGAACCGCGCGGGCACGCCGCTGCTCGAGATCGTCACCGAGCCGGAAATGCGCAGCGCGGCCGAGGCCGTGGCCTATGCGAAGGCGCTGCACGCGCTCGTCGTGTGGCTCGGCATCTGCGACGGCAACATGCAGGAAGGCTCGTTCCGCTGCGACGCGAACGTGTCGGTGCGACCGGTCGGCCAGGAGAAATTCGGCACGCGCGCGGAAATCAAGAACCTGAACTCGTTCCGGTTCCTCGAGGAAGCGATCAACTACGAAGTGCGTCGCCAGATCGAGCTGATCGAGGACGGTGGCGAAGTCGTGCAGGAAACCCGCCTGTACGACCCGGACAAGCGCGAGACGCGTTCGATGCGCAGCAAGGAAGACGCGCACGATTACCGCTACTTCCCCGATCCCGACCTGATGCCGCTCGTGATCGGCCGGGACTGGGTCGAGCGCGTGCAGTCCGGCATGCCGGAGCTGCCGGCCGCGATGCAGCAGCGCTTCGTCGACGAGTACGGCGTGTCCGCGTACGACGCGGGCGTGCTGACGTCGAGCAAGGCGATGGCCGCGTACTTCGAGTCGGTGGTCGCGAAGGCCGGCGCAGCGAATGCGAAGATCGTCGCGAACTGGCTGATGGGCGACGTGTCGTCGCAACTGAACCGCGACGGCATCGAGATCGACGCGATTCCGGTGTCGGCCGCGCAGCTCGCGCTGTTGCTGCAGCGCATCGCCGACGGCACGATCTCGAACAAGATCGCGAAGGAAATCTTCGCGACGATCTGGGACGAGAAGGCGACCGACGAAGGCGCGGCCGACCGCATCATCGACGCGAAGGGCCTCAAGCAGATCTCCGACACCGGCGCGCTGGAAGCGATCATCGACGAAGTGCTCGCGGCGAACGCGAAATCGGTCGAGGAATTCCGCGCCGGCAAGGAAAAGGCGTTCAACGCGCTGATCGGCCAGGCGATGAAGGCGACCAAGGGCAAGGCCAATCCGCAGCAGGTCAACGAACTGCTGAAGAAGAAGCTCGGCTGAGCATGCGCGCGCGTCTGAACCGCGCTTGACGACGGGCCGCTCCGAACCAGTTCGGGGCGGCCCGTCGCGTTTGGTGGATGCGTTATCGTATGCACCACACCGTCCAACGGAGGAACGAATGGCGAAACAACCGTCGCTCGACGATTTCCGCGTGCCCTACAGCACGCGCGAGAAGGAAGCCGCCGCATTCAAGCTCGACGCGTTCGACCCTGGTGCGAAGCCGTTTTCGTCCGGCTCGAAGGAGGCCGACCGCGAACGGCTGTCGGTCGTGTCGACCGAGCTCGACGTGCAGCAGGAGCGCTTGCACACGCAGCAGAAGAAGCGCGTGCTGCTCGTGCTGCAGGGAATGGACACGAGCGGCAAGGACGGCACCGTGCGCGCGGTGTTTCGCGAAGTCGACCCGCTCGGCCTGCGCATCGTGCCGTTCAAGGCGCCGACGCCGATCGAGGCCGCGCACGACTTCCTGTGGCGCGTGCATGCGCAGGTGCCGGCGGCGGGCGAGCTCGCGATCTTCAACCGCAGCCACTACGAGGACGTGCTGGTGCCGCGCGTGCTCGGCGCGATCGGCGACAAGGAGTGCGAGCGCCGCTACCGGCAGATCCGCGATTTCGAGACGATGCTGTTCGAGAACGGCACGACCATCATCAAGTGCTTCCTGCACATCTCGAAGGACGAGCAGCGCGCGCGGCTGCAGGCGCGCATCGACGACCAGACCAAGCACTGGAAATTCGACATCTCCGATCTCGACGCGCGCAAGCACTGGGACGCGTACCAGTCCGCATACCGCGACGCGCTCGCCGCGACGTCGGCCGAGCATGCGCCGTGGTACGTGATCCCGGCGAATTCGAAGACGCACCGCAACGTGATGATCGCCGAGCTGCTGCTGCGCACGATGACCGACATGAAGCTGGAATTCCCGCCGCCGAAGCCCGAGCTCGAAGGCGTGAAGATCCGTTAAGCTGCCCCCCTGTAAAAACATCGAACTGAACGGAACCCGACATGATGCGAGTGATTACCGCCAACCTGAATGGCATCCGCTCCGCCGCGAAGAAGGGCTTCTTCGACTGGCTCGGCGAACAGAACGCCGATTGCGTATGCGTGCAGGAAATCAAGGTGTCGGCCGACGACCTGCCGGCCGAATTCGTCGAGCCGCACGGCTTCAAGAGCTATTTCCACCACGCCGAGAAGAAGGGCTACAGCGGCGCGGGCGTGTACAGCCGCCGCGAGCCCGATGACGTGATCATCGGTTTCGGCAGCAGCGAGTTCGATCCCGAAGGGCGCTACGTCGAGGCGCGCTACGGCAAGCTGTCGGTCGTGTCGGTGTACGTGCCGTCCGGTTCGAGCGGCGAGGAGCGCCAGCAGGCGAAGTACCGCTTCATGGCCGAATTCATGCCGCACCTCGCGGCGCTGAAGAAGAAGCGCGAGGTGATCCTGTGCGGCGACGTGAACATCGTCCACAAGGAAATCGACATCAAGAACTGGAAGAGCAACCAGAAGAACTCGGGCTGCCTGCCGGAAGAACGCGAGTGGCTCACGAAGCTGTTCGACGACGTCGGCTACGTCGACGTGTTCCGCACGCTCGATCAGCGCCCCGAGCAGTACACGTGGTGGAGCAACCGCGGCCAGGCGTACGCGAAGAACGTCGGGTGGCGGATCGATTACCAGATCGCGACCCCGGGCGTGGCCGGGACCGCGAAAAGCACATCGATCTTCAAGGACATCAAGTTCAGCGATCACGCGCCGCTGACGATCGACTACGACTACCAGAAGTGATGCGCTGGGTGGCGCCTGGCGCGTAGCCGGATGACGCGATGACGCAAAACGGGCCGCATGTCGAACATGCGGCCCGTTTCGTTTGGCGCGGCTTACTGCTTGAGCGACGCCATATCCACCACGAACCGGTACTTCACGTCGCTCTTCAGCATCCGCTCGTAGGCGGCGTTGATCTGCTGCATCGGAATCGTCTCGATATCGGACGTGATCCCGTGCTCCGCGCAGAAGTCGAGCATTTCCTGCGTTTCCGCGATCCCGCCGATCAGCGAGCCCGCGAGGCGGCGGCGCTTGAAGATCAGGTTGAACACCTGCGGCGACGGATGGTCGTGCTCCGGCGCGCCGACGAGCGTCATCGTGCCGTCGCGCTTGAGCAGGTGCAGGAACGGGTTCAGGTCGTGCTGCGCGGCGACCGTGTTCAGGATGAAGTCGAAGCTGTTCAGGTGCGCGTTCATCTGCGCTTCGTCCTTCGAGATCACCACTTCATGCGCGCCGAGCCGCTTGCCGTCCTCGATCTTCGACGGCGACGTCGTGAACAGCACGACGTGTGCGCCCATCGCGCGCGCCAGCTTCACACCCATGTGGCCGAGGCCGCCGAGACCGACGATGCCGACCTTCTTGCCGGGGCCGACGTTCCACTGCCGCAGCGGCGAGTAGGTCGTGATCCCCGCGCACAGCAGCGGCGCGGCGCCGGCCGGGTCGAGCGTGTCCGGCACGCGCAGCACGAACGCCTCGTCGACGACGAGCTGCGTCGAATAGCCGCCGTACGTGATGTCGCCCGTCACGCGGTCCTGGCCGTTGTAGGTGCCGACGAAGCCGTTCTCGCAATACTGCTCGAGGCCTTCTTCGCAGCTCGCGCAGGTGCGGCACGAATCGACGAGACAGCCGACGCCGACCAGCTCGCCGACCTTGAAGCGCGACACCTGCGGGCCGGTCGCGGTTACGCGGCCGACGATTTCATGGCCCGGCACGACCGGGTAGATCGTGTTGCGCCATTCGTTGCGCGCCTGGTGAAGATCGGAGTGGCAGACGCCGCAGTAGAGGACGTCGATCTGGACGTCGAGGTCGCGCAGCGCGCGACGCTGGAATTCGAACGGGGCGAGCGGCGATTGCGAATCGGTCGCCGCGTAGGCATAGGTCGTGCTCATGCAAAGGCTCCTTGTCCGGAAAAGATCCGGCGAAACAGACTGCCGTCGCATCATGTGGCGATGCGGCGAGACAGGTGCCTATCGTAAGGAGCGCACCGCCGCGGCGAAATACATGAAGGTCTGGAAGATTTGCCTATTCCTCTTGAATTGCGCGCGAACGCCCGTCAAAACGCGTTCAAGGTGCTAAATTGCGAGCCAGATTCTCTTGCCGGACAGGACCACGCAGATGAGCTTCCAGCCCCTTTTTGCCGACTCGGGCGACCGCGTGCAGCGCCGCATGATCGAGCTGCACACGCGCCTCGCGCCGAACGAGGGCGACACGCTCGCGGCGCTCGACGGCGTGCGCTTGCTCCGCGTGAGCCGTCCCGCGCCGCGCATGCCCGTGCTGTACGAGCCGAGCATCATCGTCGTGTGCCAGGGTCGCAAGCTCGGCTATCTCGGCGACCGCTCGTTCGTGTACGACGCGCAGCAATACCTGGTGCTGTCGGTGCCGCTGCCGTTCGAATGCGAAACCTTCGCGAGCATGGACGAGCCGTTTCTCGCGATCTCGATCCGCGTCGATCTCGCCGTGATCGCCGAGCTCGCGATCCTGCTCGACGAGACGCTCGGCGCGGCGATCAGCGAGCCGCTCGGCGTCTATTCGACGCCGCTCGACGCGCCGCTGGCCGATGCGGTCGTGCGGTTGCTCGAAGCACTCGCGTCGCCGCACGACACGCGCGTGCTGGGGCCGGCGATCATGCGCGAGATCGCGTATCGCGTGCTGACCGGCGAGCAGGGCGACGCGATGCGCGCGGCGCTCGTGCAGCAGCATCATTTCGGCCGCATCGCGAAGGCGCTGCGGCGCATCCATGCGGAGCTGAGGGCCGATCTCGACGTCGAGACGCTTGCCCGCGAAGCCGGGATGAGCCTCGCGGTGTTTCACGCGCAGTTCAAGCACGTGACGGCGACGTCGCCGATGCAGTACGTGAAGACCGCGCGGCTGCACCAGGCGCGGCTGATGATGGTGCGCGACGGACTGGGCGCCGGCGCGGCAGCCGCGCGGGTCGGCTATGCGAGCGCGTCGCAGTTCAGTCGCGAGTTCAAGCGGCTGTTCGGCCGCAGCCCCGCGGATGATGTGCGCTGGATGCGTGACAGCGGGGTGCGCCCGGCGATGGCCGACGCGGACGCATAGCGTCCCGGGTCTCGCGCGGCGGCTCAGCGCCGCACGATCTTGCGCCGCTGCGCGCTGATGCCCGCATAGTCGGGCAGCGATTCGACGCGTTTGCCCGTCGCCTTCGCGTACAGCGGCATCAGGTCCGGCAGCCGGTTCAGCAGATCCTGGCGGCGCGCGGCGCTGTACGGGTGCGTGTAGATGAAGCCCGACGCCTTGTTCGCGCGCGTCGCGACCGCGAGCTTGTCCCACAGCGTGATCGCCGCGCGCGGATCGAAGCCCGCGCGTGCGGCGATGTCGCCGCCGATCACGTCGGCTTCGGTTTCGTCGGTCGGATCGTAGTGGAGCGACTGCAGACGCTCGCCGAGATTCAGCGCCTGCGGCAGCGGATCGCCGACGCCGAACAGCGGCGGCAGCGCGGCCGCGCGCAGCGACGTCTGCGAGGTCACGCTGAAGTTGCTGCGCGCGTGTTCGCGCAGCGCATGCGCGATGCCGTGCGCGAGCAGCACGCCGAGTTCGTCGTCGTTCAGGCGTACGCGGTCGAGCATGCCGCCGTACACCAGCACCTTGCCGCCCGGCAGGCAAGTCAGGCGGATGTCGCGCGAGCGGATCGCGTTGACGTCCCACGCCCAGCTTTTCACGCGGTCGTTCCACTTCACCGAATACGGCGCGAGCTTCGCGACGATCGCGCGCAGGCGTTTCACGCGCGGCTGGTTCGCGGGCAGCAGGCGGTTGCTGTCGGCGGCCGTCTGCACGATCTGCGCGTATTCGTTCGCGGTGAGCTGTTCGAGCAGCGGCGACGGGATCAGCGTGCGGAACGCGATCGCGTTGCCGTAGCGGACCTGCTGCGGCGTCGGCGTATAGGCCTTCGCCGGCACCGCGGCGCCGGTCGGCTGCGCGCCTTCGGCGGCGGACGGCGGGACGGGCGCGGCAGACGTGGCGGGGGCGGGCGGCGTCGCCTGCGCGGCGGCCGGTGCGGAGCCCGCAGCCGTCGCGCCGATGTCGGTCGCGTGCGCACTCGTCGCGGTGAATGCCGCGGCGCCGACGCTCAACGCAGCCGTCACGCGTGCGAGACGATGCAGGCGGTTACCGCGCACGGCTCGCCTCGCCGTCGCGCGCGGCACCGTTCCATGGCGCGATCCTGAACAGCAGCAGCATGCCGGGAACCGCGAGCGCGGTGCACACGATGAAATAGTCGTACCAGCCGATCTTCGCGACGACGAAGCCGCTCGCGGCCGATGCGAGCGTACGCGGCACCGACGCGAGGCTCGTGAACAGCGCGAACTGCGTGGCCGTGTAGCGCGGGTCGGTCGTGCTCGCGATATATGCGACGAACGCGGCCATCGTGAGGCCGGTCGTGAAGGTTTCGAAGCCGTAGACGAGCGCGAGCGCGACCGTCATCGGGCTCAGCTTCGGCGTGATCTCGATACCGAACACCGACATGAACGACGCGAGCGCGTGGCTGGCCGCGACCGTGAAGTCGTACAGCATCGCGAGCACCGGCGAGCCGGGGCCGAGCTGCGCGAGCCACGCGAAGCCGAGCGTCGACACCATCTGCAGCGCGCCGAAGATCCACAGCCCGCGGCCGATGCCGATCTTCACGAGCCAGATGCCGCCGATGATGCCGCCGGCGACGCTCGCGACGAGCGCGGTGGTCTTCGCGACGATGCCGATCTCGGTGCGCGAGAAGCCGATGTCGAGGAAGAACGACGTCGACAGCGTGGTGGCCATCGTGTCGCCGATCTTGAACAGGAAGATGAACGCGATGACGAGCAGCGCGCCGGCCCAGCCGTCGCGCTGGATGAATTCGCGGAACGGCAGCACGATCGCGTCGCGCAGGTTGCGCGGCGGCGTGCCGACCACTTCCGGCTCGCGCACGACGAGCGTCATCAGGATGCCCGGCAGCATGAACGCGCCGGTGATCGCGAATACCGCGTCCCACGGCAGGTGGTCGGACAGGATCAGCGCGAGCGAACCGGGAATCAGCGCGGCGAGCTTGTACGCGTTCACGTGCACCGCGTTGCCGAGGCCCTGCTCGGTGTCGCGCAGCAGCTCGCGGCGATACGCGTCGATCACGATGTCGGCGCTCGCGCCGAAGAATGCGACGAGCGTGGTGAGCGCGGCGACCGTCCAGATCGAGTCGCGCGGCGACACGAAGCCGAGCGCGGCGATCGCGCCGGCGACCAGCAGCTGCGTGAGCAGCAGCCAGCCGCGCCGGCGGCCCGGCCGCCAGCCGGGCAGGCGCGGGATGTAGCGGTCCATCAGCGGCGCCCACAGGAACTTCCACGTATACGGGAACTGGATCAGCGCGAACAGGCCGATTTCCTTCAGGTTTACACCCTCGGAGCGCAGCCATGCCTGCACGAGGTAGACGAGCGTGAAGAGGGGCAGCCCCGACGTGAAGCCCAGGAACACGCAGATCAGCATGTGCGTGTTCAGATAGGCGCGCCAGCCGGGGTGATCCTCGTGAGCGGTGAGTGCGGGCGCCTCGTGTGGCGTTTTCGACATGGACAGGAACTGGGTAGCGTTGACTGACGGCGGCGGCAGCGCAGGCGGCGCGCACGGCGCAGGAGGGGCGGCCGCGCGCGTGGGCGGGCCGGATCTTCCGTCAACGGCTCCCCGGCTCAGCTGCGCTTGACGCGATAGACAGCAAGACTACCACGCCAGTTCGCTCCCCATCGAATCGGCTGGCCTTCGTGCAGCACGACGCGGTCGAGAATCGTCACGCCCACTTCGGGCGCCAGCGCCTCGAAATCCTCGATCGTCAGCACCCGCACGTTCGGCGTGTTGTGCCACTGGTAAGGCAGCGACTTCGACACCGGCATCCGGCCGTTCAGCACCGACAGCCGGTGCGGCCAGTAGCCGAAGTTCGGGAACGACACGATGCACTCGCGGCCCACGCGCGCCGTTTCGCGCAGGATCGCGGCCGTCTGGTGGATCGTTTGCAGCGTTTGCGACAGGATCGCGATGTCGAAGCTGTGGTCCTCGAACAGGCGCAGGCCATCCTCGAGGTTCTGCTGGATCACGTTGATGCCGTTCTTCGCGCTCGCGAGCACGCCCGCGTCGTTCAGTTCGATCCCGTAGCCGGTGACGTCCAGCTCCTCCATCAGCAGCGCGAGCAGCGAGCCGTCACCGCAGCCAAGGTCGAGCACGGTCGAGCGCGGCTCGACCCAGCGCGCGATCGTGCGGAAGTCCGCGCGCGCGGACAGGGAGTTCAGTGCTTGCTGGTTCATGCTCCCACCTCGTTGGCGATTCGTTCGTAATACGCGCGAAGCAGGTTGTGATAGCGCGCGTCGTCGAGCAGGAATGCGTCGTGACCGTGCGGCGCATCGATTTCCGCGTAGCTGACCGTGCGCTTGTTGTCGAGCAGCGCCTTCACGATCTCGCGCGAACGCGCCGGCGCGAAGCGCCAGTCGGTCGAGAAGCTCGCGATCAGGTACTTCGCCTGCGTGTGCGCGAGCGCGGCCGTCAGGTTGCCGTCGAACGCCTTCGCCGGATCGAAGTAGTCGAGCGCGCGCGTGATCAGCAGGTACGTGTTCGCGTCGAAGTAGTCGGCGAACTTGTCGCCCTGGTAGCGCAGGTACGATTCGACCTCGAACTCGACGTCGAAGCTGAAGTTGTACGCGTCGAGCGCGCCGTCGGCGCGCCGCAGCGCACGGCCGAATTTCTCGGCCATGTCGTCGTCGGACAGGTACGTGATGTGACCGATCATCCGCGCGACGCGCAGGCCGCGCTTCGGCTTCACGCCGTGCGCGTAGTAGTCGCCGCCGTGGAAATCGGGATCGGACAGGATCGCCGAGCGCGCGACCTCGTTGAACGCGATGTTCTGCGCGGACAGCTTCGGCGTCGACGCGATGTCGATGCAGTGCGCGACGCGTTCCGGATACATCAGGCTCCATGCGAGCGCCTGCATGCCGCCGAGGCTGCCGCCCATCACTGCGGCGAAGCGCTCGATGCCGAATGCGTCGGCGACGCGCGCCTGCGCATGCACCCAGTCCTCGACGGTCACCACCGGAAACTTGGCGCCGTACGGCTTGCCGGTCGACGGATCGATGCTCATCGGGCCGGTCGAGCCGAAGCACGAGCCGAGGTTGTTCACGCCGATCACGAAGAAGCGGTTGGTGTCGAGCGGCTTGCCCGGGCCGACCATGTTGTCCCACCAGCCGGTGCTGCGCGGATCGTCCGCGTAGACGCCGGCGACGTGGTGCGACGCGTTGAGCGCGTGGCAGACGAGCACCGCGTTCGAGCGCGCGGCGTTGAGCTCGCCGTACGTCTCGACGACGAGCTGATAGTTGCCGAGCACGCTGCCGCTTTGCAAGCGCAGCGGTTCGGCGAAGTGCATGGTCTGTGGAGCGACGATGCCGATCGATTCCATTCGTTCCGCCTTATGACTGGGCGGCTAAATGGTGTCGGCGATGCGCGGAGGCGAAGGTGCGCGGCTGACGACCTCTTTAGCCGCATTTGTAGTGAACCGCCAAGGCAAGCGCACAGCCACGCCCTGGCCGGTTCGCGCGCCCGCAATCGAGTCAGCAAATCGGCGCGCTTCCGACCTGCCGCCCGTGAGGCGACAGTCGGCAAAGTATAGCGGAAATTGCGAGGCCCGGATTCGGGCGCATGGCGGGCGTACCGTCACGCGCCGGTCACTGCAGGATCAACCGCAGATGCGCATCGGCCTGCTCGCCCGGCGGCTTCTGGAACCCGCCTTTGGCGAACCGATGCCACCGGCCGATCACGTAGCTGACGAGCAGGCTCGCGCGGGCGCCGGGATCGTAGTCGGCCGGCAGCACGAACGGCGTCGCGCCATCGGGCGCCTGCGCCTCGGTGCGCGCGACGCGCAGGCATTGCTTGACGGTCGCCTCGATGCGGTCGAGCAGCTGGTTCACGCGCTCGGTGAGCCGCTCGTCCTCGCCGACCAGCGCCTCGCCGGTCAGCACGCGCGTCATGCCCGGGTTCTTTGCGGCGAAATTGAGCATCGTCAGCGCGATCGTGCGGGCCTGCAGCACGCCGTTCGGCTCCTTCGCGACGATCTGGTTGACGAGCCCGAACAGCGCCTGCTCGATGAACTCGATCAACCCTTCGTACATCTTCGCCTTGCTGGCGAAGTGCCGGTACAGCGCGGCTTCCGACACGTCGAGCCGGGCCGCGAGCGCGGCGGTCGTGATTTTCTCGGGTTTCGGGGCCTCGAGCATCGCCGCGAGCGTCTGCAGGATCATGACGCGGCGCTCGCCCGGCTTCGGGCGCGGGCGGGAGGGTGTGGCCTGGCTTTCCGTTACGGCTTGGTCCTGCGGGTAAGTCGGCTGCATTTTTGTCGCCCCGATCGTGTGCCCAGTCGCAGCGATTTTAACGAACGAATGCGCTGGTCGACATAATGCGGGCGTCCGGTCGCCGGCAGATGGCCGGGCAGGTGGCCGGTGATCCATACCGTGCGGATGCCCAGACGCTTGTAGCGCTTCAGGTGGCTGCGCGTATCCTCGACGAGGATCGCGTCGGCGAACCGCGCATGCGCGGCGCGCAGCGTCCGGCGCAGCATCGCGTGGTCGGGCTTCGCGCGCCACATGCGGCGGTCGCGCATGTGCTCGATCGCGATCACGCGCTCGAACAGCCGCTCGATGCCCAACTCGCGCAGCACCGCGCGCGCATAGTTTTCCGGCGCGTTGGTCAGGATCAGCTTGCGGCCCGGCAGCGCGGCGACGATGCGCGCGAGGCCACGCTCGGCGCGCACCATCGCGGGCAGGTCGGAAAACGTGTGGACCACGCGCAGGAAATCGTGCGGGTCGATCGGATGATGGCGCGTGAGGCCGAGCAGCGCGGCGCCGTAGCGCTCGGTGTAGCCGTTGCGCAGGCGGTCGGCTTCGGCGCGCCCGACCTGCAGCGCGTCGATGATGTATTGCGTCATCGCACGGTTGATCTCCGGAAAGATCGCGTGCGACGCGTGGTGCAGCGTGTTGTCGAGATCGAACAGCCAGACGGGCGCGCCGGCGCGCGGCCGGCTGCGCGAGATGCGCCGGCGCCGCAGCGGGGCCGGCAGGTCGGGGCTGGCAGGCGGGCGGCGCGCGCTCAATGCGAGCGGATCATCGTGCCGAACGGCTGCTCGGTCAGGATTTCCAGCAGCACCGAATGCTCGATCCGGCCGTCGACGATGTGCACCGACTTCACGCCGCTCTTCGCGGCGTCGAGTGCCGACGAGATCTTCGGCAGCATGCCGCCGGAGATCGTGCCGTCCTCGAACAGCGCGTCGATCTCGCGGGCGGACAGGTCGGTCAGCAGGTTGCCGTCCTTGTCCATCACGCCGGGGATGTTGGTCATCATCAGCAGCTTCTCGGCGTTCAGCACCGTGGCCAGCTTGCCCGCGACGAGGTCGGCGTTGATGTTGTACGACAGGCCGTCCTCGCCGAAGCCGATCGGCGAGATCACCGGGATGAACGCGTCGTCCTGCAGCGCCTTCACGACCGCCGGGTTGATCGCCTCGACTTCGCCGACCTGGCCGATGTCGATGTACTGGCCCGGGTTGTCGCGGTCCGGCATCAGCAGCTTGCGTGCGTGGATCAGGCCGCCGTCCTTGCCCGTCAGGCCCACCGCGTGGCCGCCGAAGTGATTGATCAGCATCACGATGTCCTGCTGCACTTCGCCGCCCAGCACCCATTCGACGACTTCCATCGTCTCTTCGTCGGTGACGCGCATGCCCTGGATGAAGGTGCCGGCCTTGCCGATCTTCTTCAGCGCGTGATCGATCTGCGGACCGCCGCCGTGGACGATCACCGGGTTGATGCCGACCAGTTTCAGCAGGATCACGTCGCGCGCGAAGCCCTGCTTGAGCCGCTCTTCCGTCATCGCGTTGCCGCCGTATTTGATGACCACGGTCTTGCCGTGGTAACGACGGATGTACGGCAGCGCCTCCGCGAGGATTTCTGCTTTCAGCGTGGGGGCGATCTGCGAGAGGTCGATGGGCTCGGACATGGCGGCGGCTCTGGCTGGGAACGGTTGAAACAGGGCGAATTGTACAGGAGTGGCGCAGCGCAGCATCGGGTTTTTGGGCCGGCCGGCGCCCCGGCGGCGCGGCGCGGCATCGCACGCGGCGGCCCGCCGGCTATGGCGCGGCGCGATTCGGGCGGCGTCGCGCGGGCGGCGGCGGAGGGCTGGCCAACGTGCGTTTCCGATGGCGTTCGGCCGGGCGGCCGGCGTGCAAAATCCAGCCGTCGCGCTATGCTTGTCGCGTGGGGCGATGTCCCGCCCGCTTCCGCGATTGCGCCATGACCGATTCCGCCGCCGACGCCCGTTCCGCCCCGCGCCGTGCGCGCTGCCCGCACTGCGGGCGCGGCTTCGACTGCGGCGCGCATACGCAGCCGTTCGACTGCTGGTGCGCGGCGATGCCGGTGCCGCCCGGCGGCACGCCGCCCGCGGCCGGCGCGCGGTGCCGATGCCCCGAGTGCCTGGCCGACGAGATCGCGCAGCGCATGGCCGGCGCGGCCGGTTGATGGCGCCTCGCCGCGCCCGTTCGTGTGCATCGATCCGGCCCCGCTAGAGGCGCCGGGCGCTAAACGGGTAAACTGCCCGGATGCAACGAATCACCACCACCGGGCGCGTCAACCTCGGTCACCTGTTCTGGCTCCGCAATCTCGCGATCATCGGCCAGCTCGTGACGATCGGCGTCGTGCAGACCTATTTCGGCGTGCATCTGCCGTTGCCCGCGATGCTGATGGTCATCGCGCTCGAAATCGTTTTCAACGCGCTGACCTGGGTGCGCGTGCTGCGCGCGCGGCCCGAGACCAATTTCGAGCTGCTCGGCCAGCTGTGGGTCGACCTCGGTGCGCTGTCCGCGCTGCTGTTCCTGTCGGGCGGGACGACCAACCCGTTCGTGTCGCTGTACCTGCCGTCGCTCGCGATCGCGGCGGCCGTGCTGCCGTGGCACCTGATGATCTGGCTCGCGGCGTTCGCGGTCGCCTGCTACGCGGCGCTCGGCTTCGATTCGGTGCCGCTCAACATGGACAACCCGGCGAACCTGTTCGATTACTACCGTACCGGCATGTGGGTGAACTTCATGGTCAGCGTCGGGCTGATCGCGTGGTTCGTCGCGCGCATGTCGAACGCGCTGCGCCAGCGCGACGCGGCGCTCGGCGAGGCGCAGGCGCATCTGCTGCGCGACGAGCGGGCCGTCGCGCTCGGCGTGCAGGCCGCCACCGTCGCGCATGAAATGGGCACGCCGCTGTCGACGATCGCGATGCTCGCCGAGGAATTGCGCGACGCGGCGCGCTCCGATCCGGGGCTCGCGCGCTACGACGCCGACCTGAAGGTGCTCGAGGAACAGATGACGCTCTGCACGTCGGCGCTCGCGCGCCTGCGCAGCCGCGCGAGCACGTCGGCGAGCCGCCAGCCGGTGGACGACTGGCTCGACACGTTCGTCGAGCACTGGCGCCTGCGGCATCCGCACGTGCAGTTCGAGCTGCTCGGCGCGCGCCCGGCCGGCGTCGCGCTCGACGATACGGTCGCGGCCGGCCAGATCCTGACGATCCTGCTCGACAACGCCGCGCGCGCGAGCCCGCAGCGCGTGACGCTCGCCGCGAAGGTCGCGCATGGCGGCACGGCCGACGAAATCGAATTCGAGGTATGCGACGACGGGCCCGGCATTCCGGCCGCGCTGCGCGAATCGCTCGGCGCGATGCCGGTCGACAGCACGCAGGGCGGGCACGGCGTCGGCCTGTATCTCGCGTTCAGTGCGGCCGCGCGGCTCGGCGGCGAGATCGAACTGTCCGACGTCACGCCGCGCGCGGCGGGCGGCAACGGGCGGGCCGGCGGTGCGGCAAATGGCCACACGGCGGCCGTATCGGGACAACGCGCGGGATCGCGCACGGGTGCACGTGCAGCCGAACGGCCGGCCGGCGCGCCGGACAGCCGCCCGGCCGTCGCCGCGGCCGGGCGCGGCACGCGGGCCGTGCTGCGCCTGCCGGTCGTGCGCGTCGCGATGCCGGCGGCCTCAACCAACACGTAGACGGAGAAACCACATGAGCGAGAACAATTTCCTGGTGATCGACGACAACGAGGTGTTCGCGGGCACGCTCGCGCGCGGCCTCGAGCGCCGCGGTTACGCGGTCCAGCAGGCGCACGACAAGGAGACGGCGCTGCGGCTTGCGGCGGGCGGCAAGTTCCAGTTCATCACCGTCGACCTGCATCTCGGCGAGGATTCGGGGCTGAGCCTGATCGCGCCGCTGTGCGACCTGCAGCCCGATGCGCGCATTCTCGTGCTGACCGGCTACGCGAGCATTGCGACCGCCGTGCAGGCCGTGAAGGAGGGCGCCGACAACTACCTCGCGAAGCCGGCGAACGTCGAGTCGATCCTGGCCGCGCTGCAGACCAACGCGACCGAAGTGCAGGCCGACGAGGCGCTCGAGAATCCGGTCGTGCTGTCGGTGGACCGGCTCGAATGGGAGCACATCCAGCGCGTGCTGGCGGAGAACAACAACAACATCTCGGCCACCGCGCGGGCGCTGAACATGCACCGCCGCACGCTGCAGCGCAAGCTCGCGAAGAAGCCGGTCCGGCAGTAAGCGGCGCACCAACGAAAACGGGCGGCCCCGGAAGGGGCCGCCCGTCTCTCATCAAGCACTGCGCGCGTTACAGCACGTAGCGCGACAGGTCCTCGTCCTGCGCCACTTCGCCGAGCGCACGGTCGACGTACTTCGCGTCGATCGTCACGCGCTCGCCGGCGTGGTTGCCGGCCGAGAACGACACTTCCTCGAGCAGCTTCTCGATCACCGTGTACAGCCGGCGCGCGCCGATGTTCTCGGTTTTCTCGTTGACCGCGAACGCGATCTCGGCGAGGCGCCGGATGCCGTCCGCGGCGAATTCGAGCTGCACGTCTTCGGTCGCGAGCAGCGCCTGGTACTGCTTGACGAGGCTCGCGTCGGTCGCATCGAGGATCGCCTCGAAATCTTCGACCGACAGCGAATCGAGCTCGACGCGGATCGGGAAGCGGCCTTGCAGTTCGGGAATCAGGTCGCTCGGCTTCGCGAGGTGGAACGCGCCGCTCGCGATGAACAGGATGTGATCGGTCTTCACCATCCCGTACTTCGTGTTGACCGTCGTGCCTTCGACGAGCGGCAGCAGGTCGCGCTGCACGCCCTGGCGCGACACTTCGCCGCCGCTGCCTTCGTTGTTGCGCGACGTGATCTTGTCGATCTCGTCGAGGAACACGATGCCGTTCTGCTCGACGTTCTGCACGGCCTTCGTCTTCACTTCCTCTTCGTTGAGCATCTTCGCCGCTTCCTCGTCGGTCAGCAGCTTCAGCGCTTCCTTGATCTTCACCTTGCGGCGCTGCTTCTTGCCGCTGCCGAGGTTCGAGAACATCGAGCGGATCTGCTCGGTCATCTCTTCCATCCCCGGCGGCGCCATGATGTCCATGCCGACCGACGGCTGCTCGAGGTCGAGCTCGACTTCCTTGTCGTCGAGCTGGCCTTCGCGCAGGCGCTTGCGGAAGGTCTGGCGCGTCGCGTTGTTGTCGTCGTTCGCGTGGTCGGCATTGCCGCCGAAGCCCACCGCGCGCGGCTGCGGCAGCAGGATGTCGAGGATGCGGTCTTCCGCCTGGTCGGTGGCCTTGCTGCGCACCTTGCGCATTTCGGCTTCGCGCGTCTGCTTGACCGAGATCTCGATCAGGTCGCGCACGATGCTGTCGACGTCGCGGCCGACGTAGCCGACTTCGGTGAACTTGGTCGCTTCGATCTTGATGAACGGCGCGTCGGCGAGCTTCGCGAGGCGGCGCGCGATTTCGGTCTTGCCGACGCCCGTCGGCCCGATCATCAGGATGTTCTTCGGCGTGATTTCCTGGCGCAGCGGCTCGGCGACCTGCTGGCGGCGCCAGCGGTTACGCAGCGCGACGGCGACGGCCTTCTTCGCCTTCGCCTGGCCGATGATGTGCTTGTCGAGTTCCGAGACGATCTCGGCAGGGGTCATGGTGCTCATGGGGCTGTCCTTACTCGATCGTTTCGATGATGCGGTTGTGGTTCGTGTAGATGCACATGTCGCCCGCGATCCCGAGCGACTTCTCGACGATGTCGCGCGGCGACAGGTCGGTGTTCTCGACGAGCGCGCGGGCCGCGGCCTGCGCGTACGCGCCGCCCGAGCCGATCGCGCAGATGCCGCCTTCGGGATCGAGCACGTCGCCGTTGCCGGTGATGACGAGCGTGGTGGTGGCATCGGCCGTGATCAGCATCGCCTCGAGGCGGCGCAGCATCCGGTCGGTGCGCCAGTCCTTCGCGAGCTCGACGGCCGCGCGGGTCAGGTTGCCCTGGTGCTTCTCGAGCTTCGCCTCGAAGCGGTCGAGGAGCGAGAACGCATCGGCGGTGCCGCCCGCGAATCCGACCAGCACCTGGTTGTTGTAGATCCGCCGCACTTTCCGCGCGCCACCCTTCATGACGATGTTGCCGAGGGTTACCTGGCCGTCGCCGCCGAGCGCGACCTTGTCGCCGCGCCGGACCGAAACGATGGTCGTGCCGTGAAATTGCTCCATCTGCGTTCCTTGAGAAAAACGGGGAAGAGTCGGGCGACGCGACGCGCCGCCGCGTGAATCCGCAGTGCGCCGGGGAGCGGCCCGGCGCGCGTCCGTTTCATTTTAGGGCGGGCGCCGGGATATCAAGAGGGGAAGGCAAATCGGCCGGCGGCCGGGAACCGGTGCCGGAAAAACAAAAAGCGCGCGGCAGGCCGCGCGCTTTCGGGAAGCAGCGTGTTTGAGCGGAATGCCGCTCGATCAGTCGCCGAACAGCTTCTGGCGCAACTCGCGGCGTTCCTGCGCCTCGAGCGACAGCGTGGCGGTCGGACGCGCGAGCAGGCGCGGAATGCCGATCGGCTCGCCGGTTTCCTCACACCAGCCGTAATCGCCGGAGTCGATGCGGGCGAGCGACTGCTGAACCTTCTTGAGGAGCTTGCGTTCGCGATCACGCGTACGCAGCTCGAGCGCGTGCTCTTCCTCGATCGTCGCGCGGTCGGCGGGATCGGGGACGATCACCGTCTCGCGCAGGTTCTCGGTCGTCTGGCCTGCATTCTTGAGGATGTCCGCCTGCAACTGTTCGAGCCGATTTTTGAAGAAGGCGAGCTGATCCTCATTCATGTAATCCTTGTCGCTCATCTTCAGGATTTCGGCTTCGGTCAAGAGTTTCTTCGTCATCTGCTTGCTTCTTCAATGTGCGGCAAATCGAGAGATATTGCCTGCACTTTGGGATTACCCGCAACCGCGCTTGCAATCACTTGCGATTTGCCGCCGCGGGGCCGAAAGCCTCTGGAAAACCGGTTCTCAAATACCAGGATAGGCCTGGCGCGGATTTGCGCGCGCTGCGAACCGGTGTGCTGCGCGGCACATCGCATCGGCCGCGGCCGGGAGGCGGATTGGCGATCCGGCGCGGTTGCGATGCCCGGAAAACTGGTTCAGCAAGAACCGGGCCTGTTTGTTGCCGTACTCCAGCGGGCACGTATTGTAACTGAATCGCAAGCGGGCGCCGTATCGGGTCGATCCCCGTCGGCTGCGCCAATATCTAGAAAATATAACGCGCAAATCGCGAAAAAGCGATGACGGCGAAACCCTGCCCGGAAAAGGCGCCGCCCGACCGCCGCGGCCGCCGGTGCGGGCGGCCGGGCAGCGGGCGCACGGCGGGCGCCCGCACGGGTCAGGCGAGGCAGGCGTCGAGGCCGTCGGTGATCAGGTCCTGCGGCAGGTCGACGCCGATGAACACCATCTTGTTGGTCTTCTTCTCGACCGGCAGCCACTTCGCCGCGAGGTCGCTGCCCATCATCTGGTGCACGCCCTGGAACACGACCTTGCGGTCGACGCCCTTCATGTACAGCACGCCCTTGTAGCGCAGCATCCGCTCGCCGTAGATCTGCAGGATGCCGCCGAGGAAGTCTTCCAGCTTGTTCGGGTCGAACGGGCGGTCGTTGCGATACACGAACGACTTGATCTTGTCGTCGTGGTGCGCGTGGTGATGATTGTGGTGGTGGTGGCCGTGGTCGTGATCGTGCGCGCATTGGCCGTGATCGTGGTCGCAATTCGCGTGATCGTGATCATGGTCGTGATCGTGATGATCGTGCGCGTGATCGTCCTCGGCGAGGAAATCGGGATCGATCTCGAGCTTCGCGTTCAGGTTGAAGCCGCGCAGGTCGAAGATTTCCTTGATGTCCGCTTCGCCGAAATTCACGACCTTGATCGCGGCCTTCGGGTTCATGTGCATCAGGCGGTGCTTGAGGCCCGCGACGGTCTGGTCGTCGACGAGATCCGACTTCGTGATGAACAGGCGATCGGCGAAACCGACCTGGCGCTGCACCACCTCGTGTTCGTCGAGCTGCGCGTTCGCGTGCTTCGCGTCGACCAGCGTGATGACCGCGTCCAGCAGGAAGTCGTCGGCGATTTCGCTGTCGATGAAGAACGTTTGTGCGACGGGGCCCGGGTTCGCGAGGCCGGTCGTCTCGATCACGATGCGGTCGAAGTCGAGCTTGCCCTCGCGCTTCTTCGCGGCCAGATCGCCGAGCGCGCGGGCGAGGTCGCCGCGGATCGTGCAGCAGATGCAGCCGTTGCTCATCTGGATGATCTGCTCGTTCGAATCCTGCACGAGGATTTCGTTGTCGATGTTCTCTTCGCCGAACTCGTTCTCGATCACGGCGATCTTCATGCCGTGCTGTTCGTTCAGGATGCGCTTGAGCAGCGTCGTCTTGCCGCTGCCGAGGAAGCCGGTAAGGATGGTGACGGGAGTGGCCATGTCGGTCGCCTGTGGTTCGTGAATCGGGGTCAAAACCAGGATGTGCGTCGCGCCCTCGCGCTGCGAGCCGGGGCGCACAACCATCCATTGAAACATACCTGTCAAGCCCCCGCCCGTCGTCCGAACGACAGGCGGGGGCGCTGCGCCGCCAACGGAGGGCGGGCGCGGTTGTCCGCGCTAGATCGGGGCGATCAGACGATTTGCAACAGCAGGCCCTTCAGATATTCGCCTTCCGGGAACGCGGCGAGCAGCGGATGATCGACGCCCGCGCCGAGCCGCTTCAGGATGCGTGCGTCGACCTTCGCGTCGGCCGCGGCGCCCGCGACGATCTTCTGGAACAGGTCCATGTCGATCGCGCCCGAGCACGAGTACGTGAACAGCAGGCCGCCCGGACGCAGCAGCCTGAAACCGCTCAGGTTGATGTCCTTGTACGCGCGCGCCGCGCGATCGACGCTGTCGCGGGTCGGCGCGAACTTCGGCGGATCGAGCACGATCAGGTCGAAACGCTCGCCTTCGTCGACGAGGCGGCGCAGCGTCTTGAACGCATCGGCGTCGAGCCAGGTCGCGCGTGCCGCGTCGAAGCCGTTGGCCACGACGTTCTGCTGCGCGAGCGCGAGCGCGTCGCCCGACGAATCGATCGACACGACGCGTTTCGCGCCGCCCTTGAGCGCCGCGAGCGAGAAGCCGCCCGTGTAGCAGAAGCAGTTCAGCACGTCGCGGTCGGCCGCGTACTGCGCGACGAGCGCGCGGTTGTCGCGCTGGTCGACGTAGAAGCCCGTCTTGTGGCCGTTCGGCACGTCGACGTGATAGCGCACGCCGTTTTCGTTCGCGATCAGCGTCGCGGGCGGCGCGTCGCCGGCCAGCACGCCGGTCGTCTGTTCGAGCCCTTCCTTGTCGCGGATCGACACGTCCGAGCGCTCGTACACGTTCGGGCAGCCGGTCGCGCCGGTGAGCGCCGCGACGATCGCGTCCTTCCACGCTTCGACGCCCGCGGCCATGAACTGGCAGACCAACTGGCCGCGCGGCGCCGCGCCGGCTTCGGCGGTATCTGCAACGTAGTAGTCGACGATCAGCCCCGGCAGCCCGTCGGCTTCGCCGAACACGAGCCGCACCGCGCCGGTGCCCGACACCATCGTCGTGCGGTGCGCGACCGCGCGCTGCACGCGGCGCTTGAAGAACGCGTGATCGATCGGCTCGTGCTCGTCGAAGCTCCATACCCGCACGCGGATCTGCGACTGCGGGCTGTACGCGCCGCGGGCGAGGAAGCGGCCGTCGTGCGCGCGCACGAGCACGGTCGCGCCGGGCGCGGGCTTGCCGTCGACGCGGTCGATCGCATTGGCGTAGATCCACGGATGGCGGCGCAGCAGCGATTTTTCCTTGGACGGCTTGAGGGTGACGGTTTGCATGATGAGATCGAAATGGGCCGCGCGCGACGCCGGCCGGTGCCGGCCGCCGCGCGTGGCGGGTAACACGGGACGCGCGTCAGTCGCGCTTCTTCGCGCGCGGATGCGCGCTGTCGTAAATCTTCGCGAGATGCTGGAAGTCGAGCGACGTATAGATCTGCGTCGCGGCGACGCTCGCGTGGCCGAGCAGTTCCTGCACCGCGCGCAGGTCGCCGCTCGACTGCAGCACGTGCGTCGCGAACGAGTGGCGCAACACGTGCGGGTGGACGTTGGCGGGGATGCCGGCGGCGAGCGCCGCGCGCTTCACGCGCTCGCGCACGACGCCCGGCGACATCCGGTTGCCGCGCACCGACACGAACAGCGGATGCGGATCGTGCTTCACGAATTCGCCGCGCACCGCGAGCCACGCGTTCAGCGCGTCGATCGCCTTGCTGCCGACCGGCACCTTGCGCTCCTTGTTGCCCTTGCCGCGCACGGTGACTTCGGCTTCGGCGAGATCGAGCCAGCCGGCCGAGCGGTAGCCGTCGGCCTGCGTGTACCGGACGTCGAGCCCGACCAGTTCGGCGAGGCGCAGCCCCGACGAATAGAACAGCTCGAGGATCGCGTGGTCGCGGATGCTTTCGGTCGTGCCGGCGAGCGGCGCGTCCATGAGTGCGACCGCATCGTCGACCGACAGCGCCTTGGGCAGCGATTTCTCGCGTTTGGGCGCGCGTACCCCGGCGACGGGATTCGCGGGCATCTCGACGCGTTGCGCGAACCAGCGATAGAACGCACGCCATGCGGAAAGGCGGTGCGAGATCGAGCGCGCGGACAGCCCGGCCGCGTGCCCGCGCACGACCGCGCCGCGCATGTCGGCGGCGGTCAATGCTTCGAGCGGCCGGCCGGCCGCGAGCTTCTTCAGTTCGTCGAGTTCGTGCGTGTACGCGCGCAGCGTATGTTCCGACAGCTGCCTGACGTGCTTCAGGTTCGACAGGTAGGCGGCGATCGGATCGTCGGTCATCGCGTGCGGCGGATCAGTGCGGCAGCAGGCGCGTGAGCGCGGCGCTCGCGAGCGTCGCGATCTGCGCGAGGAAGTCGGTGGCCATCCCGTCGTGGAAGCGGCGCGGATCGGGCGAACCGAGGACCAGCAGGCCGAACGCGGGTGCATCGCTGCCGGCGAGCGGCGCGCGCAGCGCGAGCAGCGCGACCGACGCGGCCGAGCCGTCGCCGGCCGGCGCGGCTTCGGCGCCCTCCGCTGCGTTCGCGGCCGGGGCGGCGAGCGCGGGTGCGAGCCACTGGGCGGCTTCGAAGCCGGTGTTCGCGCCGCAGTACGGCGTCGACAGGCCGTTCGTGAACAGGCGCACTTCCTCGCCGACCTGGCGCGCGAAGTCGGCTTGCGCGTAGGTGTCGGCGACGTCCCACACGCGCAGCGCCGTCTGCGGCACGTCGAACACGTCGGCGATGCCGTCGGCGATCGTGCGCGGCAGCGCGTACGGATCGCGTTCCGCGATCACGCGCGCGGTCCAGCGGCTGAACTTCGCGGACAGGCTGTCGTTCTCGTGGCCGTAGCGCACGAGCTCGGCGAGCCGGCGCTCGAGATGCTTGTTCTTGTCGCGCAGCATCTCCATCTGCCGTTCCTGCAGCGAGATCGCGGCCTTGCCGTGCGGGTTCGCGAGACGGATCGTCGCGAGCAGCTCGGCGTGCTGCGCGAAGAATTCGGGGTTGGCGAGCAGGTAGTCGGCGACTTCGCGATCGTTCATGTGGCGGGAGCGTTCAGTTATCAGGGACGTTGCAGGGTCAGGCGTTCAGGTCGATCTCGCCTTCGAACACGGTCGTGGCGGGGCCGGCCATCATCAGCGCGGCGGCTTCGTCGCGCGCGCCGTCCCAGCCGATCGTCAGCGTGCCGCCGTGCGTGTGCACGGTCACGGGCGAATCGAGCAGGCGGCGCCGGATGCCGGCCGCGACCGCCGCGCACGCGCCGGTGCCGCACGCGAGCGTCTCGCCCGCGCCGCGTTCGTACACGCGCAGCTTCACCTCGTTGCGCGACACGATCTGCATGAAGCCGGCGTTCACGCGCTGCGGGAAGCGCGCATGGCGCTCGATCAGCGGGCCTTCTTCCAGCACCGGATACGCTTCGACGTCGTCGACGACCTGCACCGCGTGCGGATTGCCCATCGACACCGTCGAAATCCAGCGCGTCGCGCCACCCACGTCGAGCGGCCACAGCGTGTCGTTGCCTTCCTTGCGGCCGTCGAGGCCCGCGGCATCGAACGGCACCTGCGCCGGCGCGAACACGGGCGCGCCCATGTCGACGACGACTTCGCCGTTGTCCTGCAACGTCAGCGTGATCAGGCCCTTCATGACCTGCACGCGCACGCTGCGCTTGTCGGTCAGGCCGCGGTCGCTGACGAACTTCACGAAGCAACGCGCACCGTTGCCGCAGTGCTCGACCTCGCCGCCGTCGCAATTGAAGATCCGGTACTTGAAATCCGCGCCGTCGACGGTCGGTTTCTCGACCAGCAGCAACTGGTCGGCGCCGATGCCGAAGTGGCGGTTGGCGAGTGCGCGCACCTGCGCTTCGGTGAGCGGCGGCAGCGCGCGCGAGTAGCCGTCGAGCACGACGAAGTCGTTGCCCGCGCCGTGCATCTTGGTGAACGAGAGTTTCACTGGGTCCGGAATTCCATGGCGAACAAGGCGGTCGGCACGACACGGGCGGCCGGCGGCCATGCCGGGGCAGCGTCGTTCGTCGTGCTGATCTCAACCGCAAATGATACATGCAGCCGACAGGGGCGTCCTGCGCGGGGACGGTGCTTCAGGTTGCTCCTGCGGGCCGGGCAGGCGGCATCTGTCGATTGGTCGACTGGTCGGGTACGTGACGAGCGGACAAATTGGCAGGGTGTGGCGGGCGTAGCGGAGGCGGCACTGGCGGTGCGTGCCCGAATACACGACGAAGGCATGGGCGACCCGGACGAGCGTTTTCGTACGGGTCAAATTGACGAGGAAATCAAGTGATTCGTATAGTCTGGCTATACACATTCGGGCCATGCTGTCGACGTCGCGCTCGAGTGTGGGAGGTCCATGATCAAGTCATGGGTACACAAGGGACTGGAAGCGTTTTTCGTCACCGGGAGCAAGGCGGGCATTCGGCCCGATCATGCGCCCCGGCTGCGGCGCATGCTGGCGCGTCTCGATGTCGCTGGCGCGCCGCAGGACATGAATGTGCCTGGCTGGCGTTTTCACGGCCTCGCTGGCGGGCTGGACGGATATTACGCCGTCGGCGTCAACGGCAACTGGCGGCTGACATTCCGATTCGAGGGCCGCGACGTCGTTCTGGTCGATTACCAGGACTACCACTAAGGTGATTCAAGCCATGACCCGCATCTTCAATCCACCCCATCCGGGCGAAACGCTGCGCGACGACGTGCTGCCGGCGCTCGGTCTGACCGTCACCGAGGCCGCGTCGCAACTTGGCGTGACCCGTGCCGCACTGTCGCGGGTCCTGCACGGCCATGCCGGCATCTCGCCGGAAATGGCGTTGCGGCTCGAAGCGTGGCTCGGCGAGGAAAACGGGGGAAGGGCCGATCTGTGGCTCGCGCAGCAGTCGGCCTACGATCTGTGGCAGGCGCGCGCAAAGGGCGCGCCGAAGGTGGCAAGAGCACAGGTGCGCACATGACGGCGCGCCCGCATGTCTCGCGGCAGGTCAGTACAGGCTCGGCTCGCCCGGCGGGCGCGTCTTGAAGCGCTTGTGCACCCAGTAATACTGCTCGGGCATCAGCGGAATCTGTTCCTCGAGGAATGCGTTCATCCGCCGCGCATCGAGATCGTCGTCGCCGGTCGGGTAGTGATCCCACGGCTTGAATACCTTCAGACGGTAGCCCTTGTAGTTCGGCAGCACCTCGCCGATGAACGGCACGACCTGCGCGCGGCCCGTCTTCGCGAGCCGGCCGACGGCCGTCAGCGTGCAGGCCGGCACGCCGAAGAACGGGACGAACGTCGAGTTGCGCAGCCCGTAGTCCATGTCCGCGCCGAGCATCACCGGCTTGCGGTCGCGCAGCCAGCGCAGCACGACGCGCGCGCTGTCCGCGCGGCCGACCATCTCGGCGTCGAAGCGCCCGCGCGCCTTCTTCGCCTCTTCCTCGAGCACCGCGTTCGAGAACGGCTGGTACAGCGATCCGCAGCGACGCTGCAGCGAACGGTTCAGCCAGATCGAACCGGCTTCGATGCCGACGAAGTGCAGGCCGAGGAACAGCGTCGGCGGCAGGTCGGGATCGGTGAGATCGACCGCGCTGTCGACCTGGATCAGCTTCGCGAGCTTCTTCTCCGAGCCGAACCATTGCACGCTGCGCTCGACGTAGCTGCGGATCGCATGACGGAAATGCCGGCCCGCCACTTCCTCGCGCCGTTCGTCGCTCCAGTCCGGGAAGCAGAGTTTCAGATTCGTATGTACGATGCGCTTTCGCCGGCTGGGGATCTGATACAGCAGCCAGCCGAGGCCATCGCCGAACCGTGCGGTCAGACCGTACGGCAGCAGGGCGAGCAGCTTCAGCAAGCCGATGGCGAGGTGCGTGCCGAGGCGGCCTAGCATGCGGAATCTCCGTAGGGCCGGCTGGCCGGTACGTTGCGAACAGGGTGGTAAGACAGCGGACGATGCAGCACGGGCGGCGCTCTGTGACAATTCAGGAAAGCCGCTATAATACGGGCTTCGCCGAGTTAACTGACAACTTGCGGGGCGAAGCCGGCTGGCGCGACACACGCTGCCCGGTCCTGGTAATCCGCTAAAGCGTCGCCGCTTCAGGCCCAACGAAGCTGGCTACGTGAAACCAACCGTAACCACACAGGAGCCTGAAAAAGTGGCAAACGATTATCTCTTCACGTCCGAATCCGTCTCCGAAGGCCATCCGGACAAAGTCGCGGACCAAATCTCGGACGCGATTCTCGACGCCATCCTCGAGCAGGACAAATACTCCCGCGTTGCAGCGGAAACGCTGTGCAACACGGGTCTCGTCGTGCTGGCCGGTGAAATCACCACGACGGCCAACATCGATTACATCCAGATCGCGCGCGATACGATCAAGCGCATCGGATACGACAACACCGACTACGGCATCGACTACAAGGGTTGCGCGGTGCTCGTCGCGTACGACAAGCAGTCGCCGGACATCGCGCAGGGCGTCGATCGTGCACACGACGACAACCTCGACCAAGGCGCGGGCGACCAGGGCCTGATGTTCGGTTATGCGTGCGACGAAACGCCGGAACTGATGCCGCTGCCGATCTACCTGTCGCACCGCCTCGTCGAGCGCCAGGCCAGCCTGCGCCGCGACGGTCGCCTGCAATGGCTGCGTCCGGACGCGAAGTCGCAGGTCACCGTCCGCTACGTCGACGGCAAGCCCGATTCGATCGACACCGTCGTGCTGTCGACGCAGCACGCACCGGACATCGAGCTGCCCGCGCTGCGCGAAGCGGTGATCGAGGAAATCATCAAGCCGACGCTGCCGGCCGAGCTGATCAAGGGCGACATCAAGTTCCTCGTGAACCCGACCGGCCGGTTCGTGATCGGCGGCCCGCAGGGCGATTGTGGCCTGACCGGCCGCAAGATCATCGTCGATACCTACGGCGGTGCCGCACCGCACGGCGGCGGCGCGTTCTCGGGCAAGGATCCGTCGAAGGTCGACCGTTCGGCTGCGTATGCCGGCCGTTACGTCGCGAAGAACATCGTCGCCGCCGGCCTAGCGTCGCGCGCGCTGATCCAGGTGTCGTACGCGATCGGCGTGGCCGAGCCGACTTCGGTGATGGTCAACACGTTCGGCACGGGCCGCGTGTCGGATGCGGTGATCACGAAGCTCGTGCGCGAGCATTTCGACCTGCGTCCGAAGGGCATCATCAAGATGCTCGACCTGCTGCGTCCGATCTACGAGAAGACCGCGGCTTACGGCCACTTCGGCCGCGAAGAGCCGGAATTCTCGTGGGAAGCGACCGACAAGGCGCTCGCGCTGGCCGAAGCGGCCGGCGTGGAGCCGACGGCACGCGTCGCGTAAGCGTCGTTCGCCTGAAATGAAAAACCCCGGCCTAGCCGGGGTTTTTTATGGGTGTCGATCGCCGCGGCAACGGCGGCGATGGGTGCGGGCCAAGCCCGCCGGGGACGCGTTCAGCGCGCCCCGAACCCGAACCAGCCGTTGCTCGCCGCGAGGCGGCGCGGGCGGTTGACGCGGCGCTGCGGGCCGAGCTTGCGGCGCAGCGCGAGCGCGCGCAGCGACGACGGTTTCTGCAGCAGCGAACGCAGGCCGGCGCGGCGGGCGAACGCCTGTGCGCTCATCATCGAGAAAAACGCGTGGAACCACGCACGGATGCCGTCCAGCCGGCTGTGCGTGTGCGTACGTTCTGCCAGCGCCTGCGTGCGGGCGCGGTGATGGCGCAGCGAGCGGGCAGGAGCGGACGGCACGACGCGCTTCGCAGCGCGGTTGAAACGGGAAGTCAGACGGAATGGCATGTGAACGATGCTTCGCTTGTATGGGTGGCGCCCTGAAGAGCGCACTGGTATCAACGGCCTCGGATGGCACAACGGATCTTACCTAAACCCGTCGCGCGCCGCGCCCGCCAGAATTGACAGGCCGCGTCAGGCTACAGGGGTTTCGTGACCGGCAAAAGTCGCGATAAACCCTCGTGCAGCAAGGCGTGTGCCGTATACCGCCTGTCGCTCAGGCAGGTGCCGCGTCGCACAGTTCCCTTGCGCTGGATCAAATCCGCGATTGGCATGCCCCTGCGCACGACAATGGTGCTGTTCGCGGTATCCGGCGCCGATTTACAATCGTCACATTCACACAATAAACGTCTGGCATCCCATGTCGTCTCCATTGCAGTCGGAATCGATCCGCGCGCAAGTCGCGGAATTGCGCGAGCGCGGCTTCGTCGTCGCGCGCGGCCTCGTCGGCGAAGCGCAGTGCGCGGCGCTCCGGCAGATCGCGGAGCGCCAGTTGCGGGAGGCCGCCGAGCCGATCGAGTTCGAGGCCGACCTGCGCTACCCGGGCGCGCCCGAATCGAAGCATGCGCCGGGCGGGCATACGGTGCGACGGCTGCTCGATGCGTATTCGCGCGATCCGGCGTTTGCCGAGCGCGCGATCGCGCCCGAAATCGGCGCGTGGATGCGTGCGTATTTCGGCGAGGAGCCCGTGCTGTCGCGTGCGCATCACAACTGCATGATGACGAAGCACCCGGCGTACGGCAGCCTGACCGGCTGGCATCGCGATTTCCGCTACTGGGCGTTCGAGCGGCCGGACATGGTGTCGGTGTGGCTCGCGCTCGGGCCGGAAACCAACGAGAACGGCGCGCTGTGGCTCGTCCCGGGTTCACATACGGCCGAATTCGGACCGGAAGCGTTCGATGACGCGAAATTCTTCCGCAGTGATCTGCCGGAGAACCGCAGGATGATCGACGCGGCGACGTGCCCGTCGCTGCAGACGGGCGACGTCGTGTTCTTCCACAGCAACACGCTGCATTCGGCCGGGCAGAACCGTTCCGACCAGGTGAAGTTCTCGCTCGTGTACACGTACCACGGCGCAAGCAACCGGCCGGTGCCCGGCACGCGCTCGGCGTCGAAGCCGGAAGTGCAGTTCTAGGCCGACCGGCGGCCGGCGAAGCCGCGGCGATCACGCGATGCGGTGCGTCGCGGGCAAATGAAACGACGGGCGGCCTGGCCGCCCGTTTCGTTTGGCGCGGCTCGCGCGCGTGATGTCGGCACGACGAGCCGGTTGCGATAGGCCGGATAGTCGACCGAGCCGCTCTCGATGCGATCGCGAGCCGTGCGCGCGTCGCGCTGCGATGCGATCAGCGCTTGCCGCCCGGCATCGCGAGGCCGATCAGGCCGACGAACGATGCGACGGCGCCGCCGACGATCAGCAGGATCGTCTTCGTCGCGGGCGAGCCGGTGAAGAAGCGCGACACGTTGTCGTTGATCGAATGGAACGACTGGCCGCCGAAATACAGCAGCACGACGCCGCCGACGAGCAGTGCAACCGAGATGACCCGGGACATACCAACCTCGCTGAAACGGTGATTCGAGACGCCGCAGTGTAGGCGAGCGCCGCGGTCGCGTCCATCGTCGCGCCGCCGTGCGTGATCCGGCCGCTTTCGCTACCATAGTCGTCGTATGACTCCTTCGCCGCCGTCGCGTCATTGGCGCGGCCGGCGCGCGTCCCTTTCCCCGATGTCCTGACGGAACAGACTCATGGCCTACGAAGCAGCTTCCGAACGTTATGCCGGCATGCAATACCGCACTTGCGGCAAATCCGGGCTCAAACTGCCCGCCCTGTCGCTCGGCCTGTGGCACAACTTCGGCGATTCGACGCCGATCTCGACGCAGCGCGAGATCCTGCGCACCGCGTTCGATCTCGGCATCAACCACTTCGACCTCGCGAACAACTACGGGCCGCCGTACGGTAGCGCCGAGATCAACTTCGGCCGGCTGCTGAAGGAGGATTTCCGCCCGTATCGCGACGAGCTGCTGATCTCGACGAAGGCCGGCTGGGACATGTGGCCGGGCCCGTACGGCAGCGGCGGCGGGTCGCGCAAGTACGTGCTCGCGAGTCTCGACCAGAGCCTGCAGCGGATGGGGCTCGACTACGTCGACATCTTCTATTCGCACCGTTTCGACGCGCATACGCCGCTCGAGGAAACGGCGGGCGCGCTGGCGTCGGCCGTGCAGCAGGGCAAGGCGCTCTACATCGGCATTTCGTCGTATTCGGCCGCGAAGACGCGCGAGATGGCCGCGCTGCTCGCGCAATACAAGGTGCCGCTGCTGATTCACCAGCCGTCGTACAACATGCTGAACCGCTGGATCGAAGAGGACCTGCTCGGCACCCTCGACGACGTCGGCGCGGGCAGCATCGCGTTCACGCCGCTCGCGCAGGGCCTGCTCACGTCGAAGTACCTGAACGGCGTGCCGGCCGACGCGCGCGTGAACAAGCCGGGCGGCGGCTCGCTGAAGGAGGATCACCTGAGCGCGGACAACCTCGAGCATGTGCGCAAGCTCAACGCGATCGCCGAACGGCGTGGGCAGAGCCTGGCGCAGATGGCGCTGGCGTGGGTGCTGCGTAACGGCCGCGTGACGTCCGCGCTGATCGGCGCGAGCCGGGCGGAGCAGGTGCGCGAGAACGTCGGCGCGTTGCAGAACCTCGAATTCTCGGCGGAGGAACTCGCGGAGATCGATCGTTACGCGACCGAAGGCGGCATTAATTTGTGGGAAAAGCCGTCCACCGATCAGGCGATCTGAGCGGAAGTCGATACGGCATGCGAAACATCGCGTGCCGGGTCCGACGCGCACGCGGTACGTCGCATCGCTGCGGTGCAGCGATGCGCGTCGCGCATGGCCGGCAGCGCTAGATCAGCGCAGGCAGGCCTTCAACGAGCAATACCGCGACGCCGACGCCGAGAATGACGCCGAGTACGCGCAGCAGGTTGTGACGGAATTGAGTGGCGCACGGCACCGCGCCGAGAAACAGCGCTCCGGCCAGCGCCATCGGAATCAACAGGATGAAGTCGCCGATCGTGAAGTAGGTCGTCATGCGTGTCTCCAGTGTCGACCGAAGTGGGCGCTTCAGTGCTTGCGTTGGCGGCTCCATCCCTGCGGGATATCGGCCTGAAACGGCACGCATGCGCTCACCCCGGCCCCATGCCGGGTGTTTCTAGTTGGTCCGGCCCGTTACGCGCAGGCCGGTCAATTCGAGTATAGGCAACCGGCGGCGTTTTTCGCTATCCGAACCATTAAAAATCAGCGGAAAGACCCGAGAATTCCGCGTTTTTCGGGCAAACAAGACGAACGCCTTGCACGCATCTTTCCCGTTCCTTTCGATTTGCGCGGAATCGTCGTATGTGTCCGATACGGGCCGCCGCACCCGCGGGCGCGGCGGCCCGTCTACTCACGCGCGGTCGGGTTGCGGGCGGGCGGCCGGCGCGCGGAACACCAGCGCGAGCCCCGCGATGATCGCGCCCATGCCGGCGAGTGCGAGCGGCTCGGGCCGGTTGCCGAGCCACACGGCATCCATCAACGTGGTGACGACGGGCACGAGATAGAACAGGCTCGTCACGTTGACGAGATCGCCGCGCTGCATCAACCGGTAGAACAGCAGTTGCGCGATCACCGAAATCACGATGCCGAGCCACAGCAGCGGCACGACGAACGCCCAGCTCATGTCGAACGACACCGGCCGGAACGGCACGATCGCGACGCACAGCGCGAGGCCGATCGCGTTCTGCAGCGGCAGCACGTCGGCGGGCGCCGCGCGTACGCGCTTTTGCAGCAGCGAGCCGGCGGTCAGCGCGACGAGCGCCGTGAGTGCGCACGCGATGCCGGCCGCCGACAGGCCGCCGGTTCCGCCGCTCACGCCACGGCCCACGACGAGCGCGAGGCCGGTGAGCGACAGCGCGAGCCCGGCGATACGCACGGGTTGCCAGCGACGCTCGACGATCGCGAGCGTGAGGATCGGCTGCACGCCGAGTATCGTCGCGAGCACGCCGGGCGCGATGCCGCGCTCGAGCGCGAGCAGGTAGAAGATCGAATAGCCGCCCATCATCAGCAAGCCGGTCAGCGCGGCCATGCGCCGCTCGCCGCGCGGCGGCAGCCACCGTCTGCGCATGAACGCCAGCACGAGCAGCACGAGCGATGCGAGCGCGAAACGGGCGGTGAGAAAGGCGAACGCGGACGCGTGACGCAGACCGAGTTCAGCGAAGATCGCGCCGCTGCTCCACAGCAGCACGAAGAGCGACGTCGCGCCATGCGCGGCGAGCGCGCGTTTGAACGAAACCATGTGAATCCACCTGTCGAACGGATCGAAACGTTCCATTCGCGCGCGGCAACGTGCCGTGCGTCACGACGCACGTACCTACAGCCAGCGGGGCGAATGGAAGACGAAAACGAAAAGCCGGCGAGTCAGCCGGCGCGTGCCGCCGGAGGGGGCGGCGCGGCGCAGACGAGCGGCGGTGCGACAGGAGGAGGAAGGACCGACGGATGCACGCACGCCTGCGGCCGCGCGTCGAACTGCGGCCGGGATTTTGCGAGGGCGGACGTGAGCGGATACATCGTGTCGGAATGCGGTTGAACGCGAATGAAAGCCTAAGGTACCGCAAGGCAGCCATCGAACGCAACCACTGTCCGCGGCCGCGCATCGCGGGCGATAGGGTGCGTCGGGAGGGGGCCGATGTCGCTGCGCACGCAAGCGTTCGACGAAGGGGGCAAAGCGATGGGCATGCGACGTGTGCGAGGTGATTCCGGTCGGTCGCGCGAAGTGTTCAGATGATTCCGCAGCGGCGAAGCGAAGCAGCACGCGCGTTACGTCAATCATGTGCGTGCGGCGACGCCGGGCGGTTTCGGCGGGCAGTCACATTCGACAGGGTATGATGGGGGTAACCGGGTGGGCAAGTACATGCCCGGCGCAGTGGTTGATTGGAGACATTCGACGAATTCGCGGCACTTCGCCTGCTTCTTCTTCTTTTCGCGCTTCGATAAACCGTGAACAATGGGATCACGCGCAACGCTCCGCCGAGAGCGGCGCGGATCGCGCATTTGCCGGCTCGCCAGCGGGCCGGGTTTCAAGATTCAAGAGTGGGGAACCATCATGCATATCGGGTCGATCGTCTGCACTACCCATATCGCGGTGCCGAAAGGCGCGCGCGGCATCGTCCAGCGCATCCTGGGCGACATGGCCATGGTGACCTGGTACGCGGGCGTGCCGGGTGAGTCGAAAGAACTCAACACCGAACCGTTCTTTCTCGAGGACCTGATCGACACCGGCGAATCCGTTCTGCCGGCCGGCGCGGCGCTTCACTAAGCACCGACGCTCGTCTTTCGGTCCGGCAGGCGGCACAATGCGGGGCATGACAGACGCCACTTCCGCTCCCGCTTCTCCCGCCAGCCCGCCGTTCGCCGGCCTCACGCCCGAGTGCGTGCTCGACGCGCTCGACAGCGTGCTGATGCCGGCCGGCCTGCGCACCGACGGGCGCCTGCTCGCCCTCAACAGCTACGAAAACCGCGTCTACCAGGTCGGTATCGAAGACGGCCCGCCGGTCGTCGCGAAGTTCTATCGTCCGGCGCGCTGGTCGGACGACGCGATTCTCGAAGAGCATGCGTTCGTCGCCGAACTCGCCGCGCGCGAGATTCCGGCGGTGCCCGCGCGCGCCTTCGACGGCCGCACGCTGCACGCGTTCGACGGTTTCCGCTTCTCGATCTTCGAGCGGCGCGGCGGCCGCGCCCCCGATCTCGACCGCAGCGACACGCTCGAATGGCTGGGTCGCTTCATCGGCCGCATTCATGCGGTCGGCGCGACGCAGCCGTATGTCGCGCGTCCCGTGCTCGACATCAAGACGTTCGGCTACGAGCCGCGCGACTACCTGCTCGCGCACGATTTCATTCCGGATGACGTAAGACCGGCGTACGCGACCGCGGTCGCGCTCGCGCTCGAAGGCGTCGAGGCCGCGTTCGAGCGCGCGGGCGAGATTCGCCTGCTGCGCACGCACGGCGACTGTCATCCGAGCAACGTGCTGTGGACCGATGCCGGCCCGCATTTCGTCGACTTCGACGACAGCCGGATGGCGCCGGCCGTGCAGGATCTGTGGCTGCTGCTGCCGGGCGATCGCGAAGGCGCGTCGCGCGCGCTGGCCGACCTGCTCGCGGGCTACGAGGATTTCTGCGAATTCGAGCCGCGCGAGCTGCATCTGGTCGAAGCGCTGCGCACGTTGCGGCTGATCCACTACGCGGCGTGGCTCGCGCGGCGCTGGGACGATCCGGCGTTTCCGGCCGCTTTTCCGTGGTTCAACACGCATCGTTACTGGGAAGCGCGCGTGCTCGAATTGCGCGAGCAGATCGGCGCGATGCAGGAAGGGCCGCTCTGGCCCGTGTGACGACTGCGCGCGCGGCATCCATGCCGCGCGGCAGGTTGGACAGGGCCGCGATGCGTGCGGCCCGCCTCGCTCAGAACTTCAGCATCAGCTTGATCAGCGCGGCGAAGCGCTTGCCGTACGGCGGCGCGAGCAGGTTGCGCGCGTTCAGCCGCGCCTGCGTGAGCACCGGCTTCATCTTCGAGAACGTCACGAAGCCGTCGTAGCCGTGATACGCGCCCATGCCGCTCGCACCGACTCCGCCGAACGGCAAGCTGCCGCATGCGATGTGCATCAGCGTTTCGTTGATCGAGACGCCACCCGAGATCGTTTCGCGCATCACGCGGTCGATCGTGCCGCCATCCTCGTCGAACAGGTACAGCGCGAGCGGACGCGGGCGCGCATTGACGTACGCGATCGCTTCGTCGAGCCGTTCGTACGGCACGAGCGGCAGCAGCGGCCCGAAGATTTCCTCCTGCATCAGTTGCGACGCGGCCGGCACCTGCGTCACCGCGCACGGCACGAAGCGGCGCGATGCGGGATCGGACTGCGCGTCGGACAGCGGATGCAGCTGCGCGCCGGCCGCCTGCGCGTCGCTCGCGAGTTGTTGCAGGCGTGCGTAGTGGCGCGGCGACACGATCGTCGTGTAGTCGCCGTTGGCCGACAGGTCCGGATACAGCTTCGCGAAGCGGGTTCGCGCGCGCTCGATGAACGCGCCTTCCATCCCGCGCGGCAGCAGCACGTAGTCGGGCGCGATGCAGGTCTGGCCGGCGTTCAGCGTCTTGCCGGCGACGATCGCGTCGACGGCCGCGTCGAAGCGCGCATTCGGGCCGACGATCGCCGGCGACTTGCCGCCGAGCTCGAGCGTGACGGGCGTGAGGTTGTCGGCGGCCGCGCGCATCACGTGGCGGCCGACCTGCGTCGAGCCGGTGAACAGCAGATGGTCGAACGGCAGCGCGCTGAACGCGGCGCCGACTTCCGCATCGCCGTTCACGACCGCGACGTGGTCACGCGTGAAGGTCTTGCCGATGAGCTGCTCGAACAGCGCCGACGTGCGCGGCGTCAGTTCGGACATCTTGATGATCGCGCGGTTGCCGGCGGCGAGCGCGCAGATCAGCGGGCCGGCCGCGAGCAGCACCGGGTAGTTCCACGGCACGACGATGCCGACCACGCCGAGCGGTTGCGGAATCACCTTCGCGCGCGCCGGGCGCAGCCACTTGTTCATCGGCTTGCGGATCGGCTTCATCCAGCGCTTGCCGTGCTTCAGCGCGTCGTCGATCTCTTCCTTCGCCATCCAGATTTCCGACAGCAGCACTTCCTGCTTCGCGCGATGGCCGAAATCGGCGCTGATCGCGTCGGCGAGCGCATCCGCGTGATCGATCAGCATCGTGCGCAGCGCGCGCAGGTGCTGCGCACGCGTGTCCCATGCCGGGTACGGTGCGCGCAGGTACGCCGCGCGCTGGTCGTGCAGCAGCGACGTCAGCGCATCGACCGACGGCAATGCTTGCGGGGCCAGTTCGGGCAGGTCGTTCTTCATGTCGTCTCCTCCAGTTGGGCCTGGCTGATCGGCCGGCCGTCACGCCGCACGCGCACGCTCGGCGAGCGCGGCGACGCGGATCGGGTGATGCATGTCGCCCGGCACGGGGCCGGATGCGACGGGTGCTCGAAAACCGGTTGCCGCGCGCGGCAGGCGTCGTATCCGCGCGACGGTGTCCGGGTCCGAAAGTCATGCCGCACGGCAGGCGCGCACGATCCGATACGGTGACGAGCAGGCACGCGATGCCGTCTTGCGCACGTCTGCCGGCGCACCGCGGCAGCGCAGCGCGACATAGCCGCGACGGCGGGTCGCCGCGCGTCGTGCCACGGCGCCGACACACCATCCAAACGGTCGGGTATGACACGTGCCGTTCGATTTCGACCGACTGCGCGCATCGCGCCGTGGATCGTCGCGCGGGCCGCCGTTTGAAATGAAATGCGGGCCGCGCGCGTGACTTCCGGATCACTTGGTCGACACGCGGCCTGCAGGATCTTGCGCTGCATCGTCATTCCTTCCGTTTCGCGACGAATCGGCTTCTCGTGGCCGGTGCATCGCGCGAAGCGCATCGATACATCTTAAATTTAGTTCACGCGGGCGTTTAGAGGAATCGCTCTCGAATCGGCGCGCCGCGCACGGGACAGCCGTTCCTACAATGCCCGAACACAAGAGGAGACGCGGTCGCGCGGCGGTGCCGGGCGCCTTCCATGACACGACGGAGACGTGACATGCAATACGACTACATCATCGTCGGCGGCGGTTCGGGCGGCTCGAGCCTGGCCGGCCGTCTCGCCGATGCCTGCCCCGATGCGACGATCGCGCTGATCGAGGCCGGCTCGCATACGGAGCGCAACCTGCTCGTCAACATGCCGGTCGGCATCGCGGCGCTGGTGCCGTACAAGCTCGGCACCAACTACGGCTACGAGACGGTGCCGCAGCCGGGCTTGGGCGGCCGGCGCGGTTACCAGCCGCGCGGGCGCGGGATGGGCGGATCGAGCGCGATCAACGCGATGATCTATACGCGCGGCCACCCGGGCGATTACGACGAGTGGGCGCAGCTCGGCGCGACGGGCTGGGGCTGGCAGGAGGTGCTGCCGTATTTCCGCCGCGCGGAAGGCAACGAACGCGGCGCGGACGCATGGCACGGCGCGGACGGCCCGTTGACCGTTTCCGATCTGCGCTTTCGCAATCCGTTCTCCGAACGATTCATCCAGGCCGCGCACGCCGCCGGCTATCCGCTGAACGACGACTTCAACGGCGCGACGCAGGAAGGCGTCGGTTTCTATCAGGTCACGCATCGCGACGGGTCGCGCTGCAGCGTGGCGCGCGCGTATATCTACGGTCGCAACCGGCCGAACCTGCACGTGATCACCGACGCGACGGTGCTGCGTGTGGGCTTCGACGGCAAGCGCGCGGTCGGCGTCGTGGTGTCGCGCAACGGGCGGGTCGAGACGTTCGGCGCGCGCGCGGAAGTGGTCCTGTCGGCCGGCGCGTTCAATTCGCCGCAACTGCTGATGTGTTCGGGGATCGGCCCGGCCGAGCAACTGCGCCGCCACGGGATCGCGGTCGTGCAGGATGCGCCGGACGTCGGCACGAACCTGATCGACCACATCGACTTCATCATCAACACGCGCGTGAATTCGTCGGAGCTGGTCGGCGTGTGCCTGCGCGGCATCGCGAAGATGACGCCGGCGCTCGCGCGCTATTTCTCGAGCCGCACGGGGATGATGACGAGCAACGTCGCGGAGGCCGGCGGCTTCATCAAGAGCGATCCGTCGCTCGAGCGTCCCGACTTGCAGCTGCATTTCTGCACGGCGCTCGTCGACGACCACAACCGCAAGATGCACTGGGGCTTCGGTTATTCGCTGCACGTGTGCGCGCTGCGGCCGTTCAGCCGCGGCACGGTCGCGCTCGCGAGCGGCGATGCGCGCGACGCGCCGCTGATCGATCCGCGCTTCTTCAGCGATTCACGCGACCTCGACCTGCTGGTGCGCGGCACGCAGGCGATGCGCCGCATCCTGTCGCAGGCGCCGCTCGCATCGCAGGGCGGGCGCGAGCTCTACACGCGGCCGGACCAGAGCGAAGCGGAGCTGCGCGCGACGATCGTCGCGCATGCGGACACGATCTATCACCCGGTCGGCACCTGCCGGATGGGCTCGGATGCGCGCGCGGTCGTCGATCCGCAACTGCGCGTGCGCGGTGTCGACGGGCTGCGCGTGGTGGATGCGTCGGTGATGCCGACGCTGGTCGGCGGGAACACGAATGCGCCGTCGGTGATGATCGGCGAACGCGCGGCGGACTTCATCGTCGCCACGCGCAAGGGTGGCGTGCCGCGCGGTGAGGCGGCGGCCGCCGTGCACGGCCGCTAGGCGCGGCGCGCACACGGCACGGCGGCGGCCATGCTCAGGCAAACGTATCGACGAGGCCGGCGCGGCTCGCGCGCGCGGCGACCGGTGCGGATTGCGCGGCGTCGACGGGTGCATCGACGGCTGACGGTCCGCCGTTCCCGCGCCGCGACGGCTGGCCGTGGGCGTTGGTCTGCTGCGGGTTTTGCTGCTGTTGCTGCGAAGCGAGGCCGCCGTCGCTGACGGTCGCGCTGCCGAGCCCGAGCCCGCCCGCTTCCATCGCCTCGCGCAGCTTCGGCAGCGCGGCTTCGACCGCGTCGCGCACCTGCGCGTGCTGCGACACGAACAGCGCGTGCGCATGGTTGTCCGCGACGCGCAGCACGACCTGCAGCGGCCCGAGATCGGGCGGGTTGAGCGTCAGCTCCGCGCTCTGCTGGTGCGCATTCGACAGGAACACCACTTTCTGGCTCAGTGCATCCGTCCAGTCGGCTGTGCCGACGTGCGGCGCGAGTACGTGCGCGTTGGCGGCGGCAATCGCGCCGGCGGCCGGCGACAGTTGCAGGTTCGCCTGCGCCGCGGCGGCGGCCGTGGCGCCGGCCGCGAGCGTCGCGCTGGCGGCCGGGTCCGTCGCATTGCTGGCCGCCGCGAGCGCGTGCTGGGCGCCGGACTGCGCGTTCGCGTCGGCCTGCAGCGTCTGCGGCGTGACCTGGGTCGGCGTCTGCTGGGTGGCGAGCGCGCCTTTCGCGTCGGCGAGCGTGCGGTCGAACGTGGGCACTTTCGGCGTTAGCGGCGCGGCGGCGTTCGACGCGGTTGCTGCCGGCGCTGTCGGCGTGGCGGCGGCGCTCGTGCCGGTCGCCGGCATCGTGATCGCGCCCGCGCCGCCCGTCAGCTTCGCGAGCGCCGCTTGCAGCGCGTCGCGGCTCGATGCCGGGTCGATCGGCTGCGCGGTCGAATCCTTGGCCGCATGATCGGCGAGCGTCGCCGTGGCGTCCGGCTGACCGGACACGGCCGTCTTCTGCGTAGTGACGGCGGCGGCAGCCGCGGCAGCGGTCGCCGCGTCGGCCGGCGTCGCGGGGTCCAGGCGCGCCTGCAGTTGCGCCTGCACGGCCGCGGCGGCCGCGAGGGCGGCGGCATCGGGGTTGGTGGCGGCGTTCGCGGTCGTGTCGTCGGTCGCCTTGTCATCGTCCGTGCCGGACGGTTTCGCGCCGGCGGCCGGCTTCGACGCAGCCGGTTTGGTCGACACGTCCGACGTGCCAGCGTTGGCCGTATCGCCGCGCGTGGCGACGCTTTGCTTGAGCGTCTGCGCGAACGGCACGGCGCTCGTGGCGGCCGACGCGTCGTTGGCGGCGGACGCACCCGAGCCGCGGGCGGCCTTGAGTGCGGCGCCGGCGGTATCGAGCAACGCGCCGAGCAGGGGCAGGGGAGGCATGACGGTTCTCTCGTTCGAAGGCGGTGGTCGGTTACGACGAACGGGCCGCGTCGGCCCGCATGCGCAGGATTTTCGCGGCATGTTCGTCGGCGTCGCGCTGTTCGCGCCGGGCGTCGCGCTGCGCTTCCTGCGCGACGCCGCGCGCCTGCAGGATTTCATACGAGCCGACGGTACGTTTCTTCTGCTGCCAGTTCGGGCGCGCCTCGTCGATGCGGACTTCGGCCGCGGCGAGCACGCTGCGCTGCTGCGCGATCGCGGCATCGAGCGTGTCGATGAACGCCTGGAAATTGCGCCAGTTGCCGGCCGGCATGCCGCTCTGCGCGGATTGCGCGAAGCGCGCGTGATATTCGTCGCGATAGCGCAGCAGTGCGTCGAGCTGTTCGGCCGCCGCGGTGCGGTCGCGCTGCGCGGTGCCGAGCTGCTTCGCGGCCGAATCGAGGTCTTCCTGCGCGCGGTCGAGCAGCAACTGAAGGGGAAAGCCGTGAGCCATCGGGATCAGCCTCCGTAAGCGTCGAACAGCGCATCGAGCGCGGTGAGGCTCGATGCGAACGGCGCGCATTCGCGAAAGCCCTGCTGCAGGAACGCCTCGATGCGCGGGTAGAGCGCGATCGCGCGGTCGAGCTGCGCGTCGCGGCCCGGTGCGTAGGCGCCGACCGCGATCAGGTCGCGGTTGCGCTGGTAGCGCGACAGCATCTGCTTGAACTGCCGTACGTGGTCGAGATGCGTTTCGTCGATCAGCGCGGTCATCGCACGGCTGATCGACGCCTCGATGTCGATCGCGGGATAGTGGCCGGCCTCGGCGAGCGCGCGCGACAGCACGATGTGGCCGTCGAGGATCGCGCGCGCCGAATCGGCGATCGGGTCCTGCTGGTCGTCGCCTTCGGTCAGCACCGTGTAGAACGCGGTGATCGAGCCGCCGCCTTCGGGCCCGTTGCCGGTGCGCTCGACGAGCGCGGGGAGCTTCGCGAACACCGACGGCGGATAGCCTTTCGTCGCGGGCGGCTCGCCGATCGCCAGCGCGATCTCGCGCTGCGCCATCGCATAGCGCGTCAGCGAATCCATCAGCAGCAGCACGTGCTTGCCCTGGTCGCGGAAATACTCGGCGAGCGACGTCGCGTACGCGGCGCCCTGCATCCGCAACAGCGGCGACACGTCGGCCGGCGCCGCGACGACGACCGAGCGCGCGAGCCCGTCCTCGCCGAGGATCTGTTCGATGAATTCCTTCACTTCGCGGCCGCGTTCGCCGATCAGGCCGATCACGATCACTTCCGCGCTCGTATAGCGCGCCATCGTGCCGAGCAGCACCGACTTGCCGACGCCGGAGCCCGCGAACAGGCCCATCCGCTGGCCGCGGCCGACGGTGAGCAGCGCGTTGATCGCGCGCACGCCGACGTCGAGCACGTGGTGGATCGGCTCGCGATCGAGCGGGTTGATCGACGGCGCCGACAGCGGCGCATCGACTTTCGACGCGAGCGGGCCGAGGCCGTCGAGCGGGCGGCCCGACGCGTCGACGACGCGCCCGAGCATCTCCCAGCCGACCGGCAGCCGCTTCGCGCCGGCGAGCGGATCGGTGACGGGCGCGCTCTCGCGCGGCCACACGCGTGCGCCGGGCAACACGCCCGCAACGTCGGTGGTCGGCATCAGGAACAGGCGGTCGCCGGCGAAGCCGACGACTTCGGCTTCCGCGTGCGGCAGCGTGCTGCCGGGCGGCAACTCGATCGTGCATTCGGCGCCGACCGACAGGCGCAGCCCGATCGCTTCGAGCACGAGGCCGGCCGCGCGCGTGAGGCGTCCGCACGGCCGCAGCGGCAGCGCGCGGTGGCTGCGCGCGGCGAGCCCGTTCAGGTGCGTGCGCCAGTGCGCGAGATGCGGATTGTGCGGCGCGCGCGGGGCGGCGTCGGCGGCGTCGGATGCGGCGTGCGGCGTGGCGTCGTCCGCGGCATCGTGCGCGGCCGACGGCCCGAACGACGCGAGCGCGAGCTCGCGTTCGAGCGGCGTCATGCCGTCGTGCGCGAGCGCCTCGGGCGAGCGCGTCACCACGTGCTCACCTTGCCGATCGCGGCGGCGACGCGCTGCCAGCGGGTGGGCAGCGTCGCGTCGACCTCGCCGGTCGCAGCGTGCGCGCGGCAGCCGCCGCGCTCGATCGACGCGTCGGTGCGCACGTTCCAGCCGAGCGTGTCGAGGTCGTCTTGCAGATAGGCCTCGACGACGGGCAGGTCGGCCGGATTCACCGCGAGATGCGGCGCGCCGGACAGCGCGGGCTCGGCCGCGAGCACGTCGCGCACGGCGGCGACCAGCGCGGCCGGGTCGTGCTTCACGTGCTGGCGCACGACCTGCTGCGCGATGTCGAGCGCGAGCTGCGCGAGGTCGGACGCGAGATCGTGTTCGACGCTCGAGACGGCTTCGCGGAACGACGCGGCGAGCGCCGCGAGCTGCGCGGCCTGTTCGCGTGCTTCGGCCTGGCCGGCCTCGAAACCCTGTTCGCGGCCCTGCTCGAAACCGGCCTGGTAGCCGAGCGCCTGGCCTTCGACGTGGCCGGCCGCATGGCCTTCGGCGTGCGCGGCGTCGCGCACGCGCTGCAATTCCTCGGCGAGCGCGGCGGCAGCGGCCGCCGCGTCGTCGGGCGGCGGCGGGGGCGGCGGCGGGTCGAACGACGCCATCTCCCACCGCTGGTACGCGGTGAGGGTGCCCACGCGATCGCTCGCCGAATCAGACATACGCGTCTTCCGCCTTGCCGCCGATCGCGATCTGGCCGCTCTCGGCGAGGTTGCGCACGATCTGCAGGATGCGGCGCTGCTGCGTCTCGACTTCGGACACGCGCACCGGGCCGCGCGCGTCGAGATCCTCGGCGAGCAGTTCGGCCGCGCGCTGCGACATGTTCGCGAGGAACTTCTGGCGCAGCGCGGGCGGCGCGCCCTTGAGCGCGACGATCAGCGTTTCCGACTCGACTTCCTTGAGCACCATCTGGATCGCGCGATCCTCGAGGTCGAGCAGGTTCTCGAACACGAACATCTGGTCGATGATCTTCTGCGCGAGATCGGCGTCGTACTGGCGCACGCTTTCGAGCACGCCTTCCTCGTGCACGCTCGTCATGAAGTTCAGGATCTCGGCGGCGGTGCGGATGCCGCCCATCGGGCTGCGCTTCAGGTTGTCGCTGCCGGACAGCAGGCCCGTGAGCACGTCGTCGAGCTCGCGCAGCGCGGCCGGCTGGATGCCGTCGAGCGTCGCAATCCGCAGCAACACGTCGTTACGCAGCCGCTCGGTGAAGCACGACGCGATTTCGGAAGCCTGGTCGCGGTCGAGGTGCACGAGGATCGTCGCGATGATCTGCGGATGCTCGTTCTTGATCAGTTCGGCCACCGCGCCCGAATCCATCCATTTCAGGCCCTCGATGCCGCTCGTGTCGCTGCCTTGCAGGATGCGGTCGATCAGCACGCCGGCCTTGTCCTCGCCGAGCGCCTTCGTCAGCACCGAGCGGATGTACTCGTTCGAATCGAGCGACAGCGCGGTGTGCTGCTCGGCTTCCTTCACGAAGTCCTGCAGCACCTCCTCGACCTGCTCGCGCGTGACGTTCTTCAGCGCGGCCATCGCCACGCCGATCTTCTGGACCTCGCGCGGCGCGAGGAACTTGAATACCTGCGCGGCCTCTTCCTCGCCGATCGACATCAGCAGCAGCGCGCTCTTGGTCAAGCCTTCAGCGTTCATCGGACACCCAGTTCTTCACGACGGTGGCGACGATCTTCGGATCCTGGCGGGCGATCGTGCGCGCGTAGTCGAGGTTGCGTTCGTAGCGGTTCTTCTCGTTCTCGAAGCCGAGCAGCAGCGGATCGGCTTCTTCCGCGGCCTTTTCCGGCGCGGGCAGGCCGTCGAGCGCGACCGTGTCTTCCGGCGCCGCGAGCGCCGGCGCGGCCGGCTCGGGCGGCGGGAACGCGCGGCGCATCGCCGGGCGCACGAACATGAAGTAGAGCGCCGCTGCGGCCGCCGCGATGCCGAGCCACTTCGCGGCTTCCTTCGCCATCGCGATCATGTCGGGCTGGCGCCACCACGGCAGGTCGGCGTACGGGTCGCTCACGGTCGAGAACGCGCTGTTCACGACGTTTACCGAGTCGCCGCGCTTCTCGTCGTAGCCCATCGCGTCCTTCACGAGCTGTTCGACCTGCGCGAGCTTCGCGGGCGGCAGCGGCTGCATCGTCACGTGGCCCTTCGCATCGGCGACCGGCTGGTAATTGACGACGACCGCGACCGACAGCCGCTTCACGCTGCCCATCGGCTGTTCGGTATGACGGATCGTCTTGTCGAGCTCGTAATTGGTCGTCTGGTCCTTGCGGTCGCTGACCGGCGTGGTCTGCGGCCCGTTCTGGCCGTTGCCGGCGACGATCGGCGCGGAGGCCGGCTGCGGCGGCGTGTTCGACAGCGCGCCCGGCACGCCTGACGCGCCGCCCTGCGCGAGTTCGGTCGCGCTGCTGGTCTGCTGGCTGCGGATCGCGGCTTGCTGCGGCGTGCCGTTCGGGCCGTAGCTTTCCGACGTCTGCTCGATCTTCGAGAAATCGAGATCCGCGCTGACCTGCGAACGGGCGTTGCCGGTGCCGAAGATCGGCGCGAGGATCGCGTCGATGCGCTTCTGGGTGTTGTGCTCGACCTGCTGCACGTACTTGAGCTGGCTCGCGTCGAGGCCGGACGCGGACGCGGTCTGGGTCAGCAGGTTGCCGTCCTGGTCGACGATCGTCACGTTCTTGGCCGGCATGTCGGGCACGCCGGACGACACCATCCGCGTGATCGCCTGCACCTGGCCCTCGTCGAGCACGCGGCCCGGGTAGAGGTCGACGAACACCGATGCGCTCGGCGCTTCCTTGTCGCGCACGAACACCGACGGCTTCGGGATCGCGAGATGCACGCGCGCGCCGCGCACGGCGTTGATCGATTCGATGGTGCGCTGCAGTTCGCCTTCGAGCGCGCGCTGGTAGTTGATCTGCTCGGCGAACTGGCTGATGCCGAATTTCTGGTTGTCCATCAGCTCGAAGCCGACCGAGCCGCCCTTCGGCAGCCCCATCGCGGCGAGCTTCAGGCGGGTTTCGTGCACCTGGCCCGACGGCACCAGGATCGCGCCGCCGGCATCGGCGAACTTGTAGGGAACGTTTGCCTGCTGGAGCGCGGCGATGATCGCGCCGCCGTCGCGGTCCGACAGGTTGCTGTACAGCACGCGGTAGTCGGGCGCCCGGCTCCACAGCACGAGCGCGGTGATCGCGGCGATCGCGAACGCGACGGCGATCACGAACGGCAGCTTCGGGTTGCCCTTCATCCGCGAGATGCCGGGAATGCGTTCGGCGAAGCCGCCCAGCCCGAAGTCCGCGCCTGCGCCGCCCGCGCCCGGCAACGCGGCGGCCGCGGCGGCGCCGGGCGCCGGGCTGAGGCCCGCGCGGGCGTCTGGGTTGATCAGCGAGTTGGCCTGCGAATCCATGCGTCGAGTTTCTCCGGAGCGGGACGACTGAGCTCGCTCGGACGAGCGGGCGGACAATGACACGATGCGATTATCGTGACCGGCGGCGTACTCCGATCGACCGAAAAGAGCGGGGTTTCCCCCGTACTTTCGCGGCTTTGACGCGCGCCGCGCTGCTATCCTTTTTCGCGATCCGGCATGGTGCGCGTGGTGCGGCGCCGGCGGATCGCCCGGTGCGTCCGGGTCTTTTCTCTATGTCTGGGGACAGCATGACTGCGAACGTCAGCGGAATCGGTTCGGTGTTGCAACAGATGCAGTCGATGGCCGCGCAGGCGTCCGGCGGCGTCGCGAGCCCGACGGCGGCGCTGGCCGGCTCGGGTGCGGCGACGGCCGGCACGTTCGCGAGCGCGATGAAGGCATCGCTCGACAAGATCAGCGGCGACCAGCAGCACGCGCTCGGCGAGGCGAAGGCGTTCGAGGTCGGCGCGCCGAACATCTCGCTGAACGACGTGATGGTCGACATGCAGAAAGCCAATATCGGCTTCCAGTTCGGGCTCCAGGTCCGCAACAAGTTAGTGAGCGCTTACAACGACATCATGCAGATGTCGGTTTGAGGCGACGGGCATCCGGGGGCGGGCATCCGACGACGGGTATCCGGGCAAGGCCCCGGGGCTTGCAGAACGAGACCGGCGCGCCGGCATCGGACGCCCGGCGGCAGCCCCTGCTCACCTAAAGCTTTCCAAATCCCTTCCGATAACTCCGGTGAAGGCCGCGCCGTGCGACGCACGGCGGCGGCTCCCGCATAGCCAAGGCACATAACAAGGAGAAGCGCATGTTTTCCCCAGGACACGCTGGAGCCAGTGCGTACGCGCGTGTCGGCGTCGAGACCGGGGTGATGGGCGCCTCCCCGCACCGGCTGATCGCGATGCTGTACCAGGGCGCCCGGCAGGCGATCGCGCTGGCGCGCATGCATTTGCAGCAGGACAACGTGTCCGGGCGCGGCGAAGCGATCGGCAAGGCGATCCGGATCGTCGAGAGCGGCCTGCAGGCGTCGCTGAACCGCGACGCGGGCGGCGAGATCGCCGAGCGCCTCAATGCGTTGTATGCGTATATCGGCCGGCGCCTGCTGGAAGCGAACGCGCAGGCGAGCGATGCGATGCTGGTTGAGGTCGACGGCCTGCTCGCGACGCTCGAGGAAGCATGGACGGGCATCGCCCCGGAAGTCGCGCGGATGGCCGCGCAACAGGTAGCGGAAGCATCACGATGAATCTCAAGGCCGAATACTTCGCGCGTTACGAGGCGCTCGCCGCCGTGTCGGGCCGGATGCTGTGCGCCGCGCGCGGCGCCGACTGGAGCGCGTTGCCGGGGTTGCAGGCCGAATTCATGCAGCTCGTCGACGGGTTGAAGGAGGCCGATCCGGGCGTCGCGCTCGACGAATCGGATCTCGGCCGCAAGCTCGACCTGATCCGCCGCATCCTGGCCGACGACGCCGCGATCCGCGATCTCGCGAGCCCGGACGTCGCGCGGCTGTCCGCGCTGTTCGAGGCGCGGCGCTCGACCCAGGTATTGACCGACCTCTACCGCGCGCGCGGGTAGGGCCGTGTTGCGGGAGACGGGCGCGCGGCGCCCGGGCCCGCTGCCGCACGCGGCGCGCGCTGTTCCCGCGGGCGGCACCGGCGTGCCGCGCCCCGGATTCGCAACGATGTGTAGGGTCTGTTTGCATATGCAACGCGCATGCGAATGCCCCAAGGTGAGCAGGCTCCGATCATGACCGGTATCGACTCCGTTGCGGCTGCGCTGCTGGCGAGCCGCCTCGACAGCCTGCTGACCGGCACCGTGTCGGCGCCCGCCGGCGGCGGCGCGACCGCGCAGGTCGGCACACCGGGCGCCGGTG
>NZ_BBSK01000045.1:0-10235 GCF_001319805.1 Burkholderia sp. E168m22 | reverse complement strand
TTTATGTAATGATATCCATTCTCATTTTCATGCTGACCGGGCGGTGCGCACTCCCTGCGCGCCGCCCGTTGTTTTGAACGAATGGATACTTTCGCGTGAACGCGCCCGAAACGATCGACCCGCCCAAGACGGGCATGCCGCGCGCCGGCGTCACCGTGCTGCACCCGGCGGGCCGCCCGCTGAACGACGACGAACTGGCCGCGCGCCGCCAGCGCTCGCGCCGCGCGACCTTCATCAAGTGGCTGCGCAAGGTGCACGGCTGGGTCGGGCTGTGGGGCGCGGTGCTCGGGCTGCTGTTCGGCGTGACCGGCGTGCTGCTGAACCACCGCGCGCCGCCGCTGAAGATTTCGACCGGCGAGCCGCAGGTCGAGGAGCTGCAGATCGCGCTGCCGGACCCGGTGCCGAAAACGCCCGCCGCGATGACGAAGTGGCTGCAGCAGGAGCTGCATTTCGACGGCAAGCCGGGCCGCATGCGCAAGGAGCCCGCGCAGGCCGTCGCGTGGGGCGACAAACGCGTGATGCAGCCGGAGCACTGGCAATTCGGCGTGTTCGGGCCGCACCAGAACCTGCAGGCCGAGTACTGGGTCGGCAACGGCTACGTGTCGGTGAAGCGCACCGGCAACACGTTCCTGACGACGCTGAACAACCTGCATCGCGGCGTCGGAATGAATCTCGGCTGGGTGCTGCTGATGGATACGATCGCGGGTTCGCTGATCCTGCTGTCGCTGACGGGCGTGCTGCTGTGGACCGAGCTGAACAAGCGCCGCACGGTCGGCGTCGTGCTGGTGGTCGGTTCGGTTGCCGCGGCGCTCGCTGCCGGCCTGACCTGACCGACGTTCGCGCCGGGTAACGGCTGGCGTCCGGCGAGCGAGGTCACCCGCCGCCGCAGGTCAGAGCCCGCAGGCCGCGCCGCTGTTCGCCGCGATTTCGCGCGCGGCCTTCGCGCCTTCGACCTGCAGGATCGTCGGCAGCGACACGTTGTTCTTCGCGGCGGTGATCTCCGCGAGGATCGAGATCGCGATTTCCGGCGGCGTCCGGCTGCCGATGTAGATGCCGGCCGGCCCGTGCAGCCGGGCCAGTTCCACTTCGTTCAGATCGAATTCGCGCAGCCGCTCGCGCCGCGCCGCGTTGTTGCGCCGCGAGCCGAGCGCGCCCACGTAGAACGCGGGCGTCTTCAGCGCCTCCATCAGCGCGAGATCGTCGAGCTTCGGGTCGTGCGTGAGCGCGATCACGGCCGACCGCGCATCGAGCCTCATGTCGAGCACCGTATCGTCGGGCATCGTGCGGACGACCCGCGTGCCCGGCACGTCCCACGCATCCGTGTATTCCTCGCGCGGATCGCATACCGTCACCTGGTAGTCGAGCCCGACCGCGATCTGGCACAGATAGCGCGACAACTGGCCGGCGCCGATCACGAGCATCCGGTAGCGCGGCCCGTGGATCGTCACGAGCCGTTCGCCGTCGAACGCGAGCCCGTCGGTCGCCTGCGCGGGCGACAGCGACGCGCGGCCGGTCGCGAGCGTCATCGTGCGCGTGACGAGGCGGCCGGCCTCGACTTCCGCGCACAGCGCGGCGATTCCGCTGTCGCGCGTGAGCGGTTCGAGCACCAGCTGGATCGTGCCGCCGCACGGCAGCCCGAAGCGGTGCGCCTCCTCGGCCGTCACGCCGTACTTGAGCGCTTCCGGGCGTGCATCGGCCGCGATGCCGCTCGCATGCACGCGGGCGATCAGGTCGTCCTCGATGCATCCGCCGGACACGGAGCCGACCACCAGGCCGTCCTCGCGCACCGCGAGCATCGCGCCTTCGGGGCGCGGCGACGAGCCCCACGTCTTCACGACCGTCACGAGCAGCACGCGGCGCCCTTCTTCGAGCCAGCGCGCGCTGGATTTCAGTACATCGAGATCGACGCTTTCCATCGTTTTTTCCTGTTGCCGGACGGCCCGCCGCGCGGCGCCGTCGTTCGATGGCGGGATTATGAACCGCCCGACGCGCGCGTGCAGGCGGCGCGCAGCGGGTGAGGGCGAATCTGGACGATCGGGCAAGAGATCGCGACGATCGGGCACTGATCGCGCGGCGGCCGGGGGGCGGGAGAGGGGGGCATGCGGAGCCGGGGCCGGCTCCGCGTGGGGTTCGTCATGGCACGCCGAGAAAGGCGCGCCATGGCGGCGCTCAATGCGTGTCGGAGTGGCCGTGCGCGAGCTTCGAGTGGTGCCGCGAGTACAGGAAGTAGATCACGAGGCCGATCACGAGCCAGATGCCGAACGCGGCCCACGTGACGGGCTGCAGGTTCAGCATCAGGAACAGGCACGCCGCGACCGCGAGGATCGGCACCACGGGCACGCCCGGGCAGCGGAACGCGCGCGGCAGCTCGGGATGGGTGCGGCGCAGCACGAGCACGGCGATCGACACCATCGAGAACGCCGCGAGCGTGCCGATGTTGATCAGTTCGGCGAGCACGTTGAGCGGCACGAGCGCGGCGATCAGCCCGAAGAACAGGCCGACCAGCCAGGTCGTCAGGAACGGCGTCGCATAACGCGGATGCACGCGCGACAGCGCGGCCGGCAGCAGCCCGTCGCGCGACATCGCGAAGATCACGCGCGTCTGGCCGTAGCTCATCACGAGGATCACGGTCAGCATGCCGAGCACGGCGCCGAGATCGATGAAGCCCGCGACCCACTTCTCGCCGGCGACCTGCAGCGCGTACGAGATCGGGTGCGAGATGTTCGCGTACTGGGCCGACGGCACGATGCCGGTGGCGACCGCGGCGACCGTCACGTACAGCACCGCGCACACCGCCAGCGACGCGATGATGCCGATCGGCAGATCGCGCTTCGGATTCTTCACTTCCTCGGCCGCCGACGACACCGCATCGAAGCCGATGAACGCGAAGAACATCACGGCGGCCGCGCCGAACACGCCGTTCCAGCCGTGCGGCATGAACGGCTTCCAGTTCGCGGGCGTCACGTGGAACAGGCCGACCGCGATCACCAGCAGCACGACCGACACCTTGATGAACACCATGATGTTGTTGATGCGGGTCGATTCGCGGATGCCGATCGACAGCAGCGTCGTGATCACGATCATCACGAGGAACGCGGGCAGGTTGAACCACGTGGTGACGCCGGGCACCGCGCCGGGCGCGGCCGTCAGCACGGTCGGCAGCGTGAGCCCGAAGCCCTGCAGCAGCGACTGCAGGTAGCCCGACCAGCCGACCGACACGGCCGACGACGCGAGGCCGTACTCGAGCATCAGGTCCCAGCCGATGATCCACGCGACCAGTTCGCCGAGCGTCGCGTACGAATACGTGTAGATCGAGCCGGCGACGGGGATCGACGATGCGAACTCCGCGTACGACAGCGCGGCCAGGCCGCACGCGATCGCGGCGATCACGAACGACAGCATCAGCGCGGGGCCGGCCTGGACGGCGCCGGTGCCGGTCAGCACGAAGATGCCGGTGCCGATGATCGCGCCGATGCCGAGGAAGGTGAGGTCGATCGCGCCGAGCGCTTTCTTGAGCCCGGCGGCTTGCGCGCCGGCGATCATGCGATCGACGTTTTTCTTGCGGAAGAGAGACATTGCGGATGGATCGCCGGCACGCGCAGGCACGGCGCGCCGACTGAGTGAAAACCGATAATTTTAGCTGATTTGGCGTGCAAGTCCTGCGGTGGCGCAGCGACGTGCGGCGAAATCGGCCGATAAAACAAGCGCTTGCGCGCGAAACGGGAGTAAAGCGGGCGCAAAACGGGCACGGCCGAGCATGGTGCGGCGGCGGCTGCGCCCGGAATCGGACGAGTTCGAACGGGCCGGAATCAGGCGCCGGCCGTGGGCGCCATGTCGACGAGCCGGTTGCTCATCACGTAGAACGTCAGTTCCGCGTTGTTCGACAGCCGCATCTTCTCCAGCAGCCGCGAGCGGTACACGCTCACCGTCTTCACCGACAGCGACAGCGTGTTCGCGATGTCGGTGAGCCGCTTGCCCGACGCGAGCATGCAGAGCGTCTGGTATTCGCGATCGGACAGCTTCTCGTGCGGCAGCGGTTCGTTCTCGAACGACACGTATTCGGCGAGCGCCTCGGCCATCGCGGGGCTCACGTACTTGCGGCCGGCCGCGACCTGCTGGATCGCGCCGATCATCTGCGCGGCGTTGACCGTCTTCGACAGGTAGCCGGCCGCGCCGGCCTTCAGCGCGCGCACCGCGTACTGATCCTCGCGATACATCGAGAACATCAGCACCGGCGTGCGCGTCAGCTTGCGCTTGAGGCGCTTGAGCACCTCGATGCCGTTCGTGTCGGGCAGCGAGATGTCGAGCAGGATCACGTCGAATTCCTGCTTGTCGACGGCGGCCATCGCATCGCCGCCGTTCTCGGCCTCGGTCACGTCGCGGGCGACGCCGCGGTCGATCAGCAACTGGCGGATCCCTTGCCGGACGATCGCGTGATCGTCCACGAGCAGGATGTTCAGGCTCATCGCGACCTCACGAAAGCGACGTGCGGCGTGCCGCGACGGGCGCCGCCAGCAGCGAAGCCCACGCGAAGCGTGCGGTGACGCGCGTGCCGCGGCCGGTTGCCGGCGTAGCCGTCTCGAAGCTGCCGCCGAACGCCTCGCAGCGCGCGCGCATGCCGGCGAGGCCGTAGCCGCTGCGGCGATTGCGCGCGAAACCGGTCCCATCGTCGGTAACGCTCAGCGACAGGTGCGTGCCGTCGGTGACGATCCGCACGTCGACCGACGTCGCGCGGGCGTGCTTCGCGACGTTCGACAGCGCTTCCTGCGCCACGCGGAACATCGCGAGCGCACTGGCGCCCGCGAGCTGCGTCAGGCGGGCGTCGGCCGCGCACACGAAGCTCGTGCGCAGGCCGGTGCGGGCCGCATGCGTGTCGATCCACGACGACAGCGCGCCGACCACGCCCGCGTCGAGCGCCGGCGTGTCGCGCTCGTCGATGAGCCGGCGATTCGCGTCGGTCGCGGCGTCGAGCGCCTGCTGCGCCAGCGCCAGCGCGCGCAGGCAGCCTTCCGGCGCATCGGCCGGGAGCCACGTTTGAACGTTTGCGAGCGCGAATCGGGCAGCGGTCAGTTCGGCGCCGAGCCCGTCGTGCAGCTCGCCGGCCAGATGGCGGCGGGCCGCTTCGTCGGCGGCGAGAAGCTGGGCGGAAAGTGCCGCGATCCGCGCGGCGGACGCGTCGCGTTTCGACGCGGCGTCGGCCATGGGCGGAGTAGCAGCGCAGCCAGGCATGCGCTGCCGCGACGGGAACGGGGCGTGGGCGCCCAAGGGCGCGTTAAGCGACGTATCCATGACTCTCCCTGCTGTCAGAAAGCGGTTCAGACACCGGCTGGCTGCGTGGACCGGCTGCCGTTTCGATGACGGTCGCCGCCAGAGAATCGCTCCATGCCGAGGTAACAAAAGTTACGTCTTGTAACACTTTCATCCGACCCTTCCACTGTCATCCGAACGGCAACCACGCGGGCCGAATAATATCTCAAAATTTCTGAAAAGGTCATGTCGGACGGACATTTAAGGGTAAATGTGAATAATCGGAATGAAGGTGTTGTAGGAAAAACACTGACACCCGAGCGCCGGGCGACGACGTATCCAAATGTAACTATTTGAGATGGAATGGTCCCAGTTTGTTACGAATTCGCCAAGTCCGGACGAAAAAAAACCGGAGCTTTTGCTCCGGTTCTTGATGCGGCACAAATTCGGGGGCGGATCAGTCCACGAACGCGCGCTCGATCACGTAGTGGCCCGGCGCGCTGTTCTTGCCTTCGACGAGGCCGGCCTGCTTCAGCAGTTCGGTCGTGTCCTTCAGCATCGCGGTGCTGCCGCACAGCATCACGCGGTCGTTTTCCGGCGAGAACGCCGGCACGCCGAGATCCGTGAACAGCTTGCCCGTCGCGATCAGGTCGGTGATCCGGCCTTCGTTGTCGAACGCTTCGCGCGTGACCGTCGGGTAGTAGACGAGCTTTTCCTTGATGATGTCGCCCAGGTACTCGTGGCCCGGCAGGTCGTGCTTGATGTAGTCCATGTACGCGAGCTCGCCCTTCAGGCGGCACGTGTGGGTCAGGATCACCTTGTCGAAGCGGTCGTAGATGTCCGGATCGCGGATGATCGACATGAACGGCGCGAGGCCGGTGCCCGTCGACAGCATCCACAGCGTCTTGCCCGGCAGCAGGTTGTCGGCGATCAGCGTGCCCGTCGGCTTCTTGCCGATCAGCACCGTGTCGCCCACCTTCAGGTGCTGCAGGCGCGACGTCAGCGGGCCGTCCTGCACCTTGATGCTGAAGAATTCGAGATGCTCTTCGTAGTTCGGGCTGACGATCGAGTAGGCGCGCGCGAGCGGCTTGCCGTCGACTTCGAGGCCGACCATCGTGAATTCGCCGTTGTTGAAGCGCAGGCTCGCCTCGCGGGTGCAGGTGAAGCTGAAAAGCGTGTCGGTCCAGTGATGGACGGATTGGACGGTGGCGGTGTCGTATTTGCTCATGGCTTTGAAAACGGACGCGCGTAGCGGACGCGTGTAACGGGCCCAAAAACGGGCAAAAAACCGAGTGCGACGGCCCGATCGCGGATCGGCCGGCCGGCGCGTCGGACACGCGCCCTCTCGATGACAGACGTTTGAGTAACTCGTTATTTTACCCTGCTTGGGGCAGATGCGGGCTTGACCCGGGCGGCTGCGCGGATTTGGCGCAACGTATTCTTTCAGAGGGCTTTCGGTGATTGTCCGCGCGTTGTCGCGCCGACGCCGACGCGTTTCGGCGGCGCCGGCCGGCGGCGTTACTGCGGATCGAGGCGCAGGCGTGCGATGTACGGCAGGTGGTCCGACAGCCACGCGGCTTCGCCGGACGGCGCGCGCCACTCGAGCGGCGTCAGCCCGCGCACGAACATCTTGTCGAGCGCGAGCGCCGGCGAGAACGCGGGGAACGTGCGGCCCGACTCGCCGAGCAGCGTCGCGACCTCGGACAGCCCGATCTCGCCGAACAGCGCGACCGAGTCGTTGCGCCAGTCGTTGAAGTCGCCGGCCAGCATCAGCGGGCCGTCGCCCGCATTGCGGACGATCCAGTGCGCGATCCAGTGCATCTGGCGCAGGCGAGCGGCGCGCGTGAGCGCGAGGTGCGCGCACAGCAGCGTGACCGGGCGTGCGCCCGCCAGCGTCGCACGCGCGACCAGCAGCCCGCGCCGCTCGAAGCGGTGCGCGGAGATGTCCCAACGGCCGCCGAGGTCGAGCGGATGCGGCGACAGGATCGCGTTGCCGTGCCGCCACGACGGCTTGAACACGTTCGGCCCGAGCGCGATCTGCCAGTCGAGCGCCTGCGCGATCTCGGTGGCCTGGCAATGCCACACGTCGTCGACCGTATCGTCCATCGGCGCGCCGAAGCCCGGGGCTAGCATCGGGCGCGGCATGCGGCGCGCCATCGCTTCCTGCAGGAAATACACGTCCGCGTGAGTCGACTGCATCCAGTCGCGCATCGCGTTCCAGGCGGTGAAGCCGAGCGGCGAGCGGCCCTTGTGCAGGTTCCAGCTGACCGCGGTGATTTCGTCGGGCGCGGCGTGCGGCTCGGCGAACGGCAGGGACAGGGCGTCGGCGGACATGACGCTCAGTCCTTCGCGACGTGCGCACGCACGCGGTACACGAGATGCGGATGCTGCTCGACGAGCGTCCAGTCGGTCCAGGCGTCGCCGCCGACCGCCAGGCCGGGGTGGCTCGCGACGATCTGCCGCGGCGACGCGGGCACGCACGGATCGCTGCGCGTCGCGTTTTCGTCGTCGAGCGTTTCCTGCACGTCGAGCCCGAGCGACACGGTGTTCGCGTTGGCGTCGACGGCGAGCGGGGCGACCGTCACCGAGCGCGAGCGCTCGGTCGGCACGACGCGCGCGGCATTGCCGCAGCCCACCGGTACGGACGACGGATAGCGATGGGTATCGGTGCGGGACTGGCCCACGGTGGTGTTTTGCTGGAACGTGTCGATCGTCTGACCGTCGCGCACCACCTGGATTTCCCATGCGACGACGGCCGGCGCGGGGCTCTGCGCATGGGCGGCGAGCACGACGCTCGCAAGCAGGACGGCCAGGCCGTGTTTCAGCATGAAACGTCTCCGGAAACGCGGGATAGCGGGGAACGGACGCACATCTTACGCCCGATCGATTTCGGTCGTGATGTGACAGGACGCGCCGCGACAGGTTCGCAGCACGATGCGGTCCTGCTCGACAGGTAAGGCCGCGTCATGCGTTTTCAAGCGAAAAAGCGCGTGAACTCGGCGACGCTGGCGCGCTCGGTGACGAGGCGGTTCTCGATCGCGTCGGGGTCCGCATGGCCGAGCGACATGCCGCAGACGAGCTGCTCGTTGGCCGGAATGTCGAGGTGTTCGGCGACGATCCGGTGAAACGGCACGAACGCGGCCTGCGGGCAGGTGTCGAGGCCGCGGGCGCGCGCGGCCGTCATCACGCCTTGCAGGAACATCCCGCAGTCGAGCCAGGCCCCTAACGTCATCACGCGGTCGAGCGTGAAGAACAATGCGACCGGCGCATCGAAGAAACGGAAATTGCGCGCGTGCTGCGCATGCATGCGCGCCTTCTCGTCGCGGCCGATGTTCAACAGGCCGTACAGGTCCCAGCCGACCTTGCGACGCCGGTCGACATACGGCGACACCCATTCGCGCGGGTAGTAGTCGTATTCGGCGACGTATTTCTCGTCGCGCGCGGGATCGTCGTAAGCCGCGGTGAGCGCGGCGGCGAGCGCGTCGCGCGTGGCGCCCGTGGCGACGTACACGCGCCACGGCTGGATGTTGGTGCCCGACGGTGCGCGGCTCGCGGCTTCGAGGATCGCCTCGATCGTGGCGCGCGGCACGGGCGTCGGCAGGAACGCCCGGACTGAATGGCGTGACTTGAGCGCGGCGTCGACGGCATCGACGGAACGGACCGCGTCGGAGTCGACGCGCGGGGAAGCAGCGGGGACGGACATCGGCAACCCTTCGGGAGGCGTCAGGCGAAGTGCGGGACAGCAGCGTGTGCGCGGCGCGCGGGCGCGATCGGGAAGCCCCGCGCGAGCATCGTGAACTTTCGATCATACGCCGCGGCGCGCGGCCGTGCAGCGTGCGCGCGCTGTTAGCAGCAGACCCGCCCGGCTGCTTGCTTGCACGGCGATACGGGATCGCTACACTGAAATCGTAAGGGTCTGATGAGTGTGTGACGGCAAGTGGAGCGAGGTGGGTATGACGACGGCGATGGTGAAGCAGGAACTGGCGGTGGCGTCCTTCAGCACGGTGTACGACCTCGAGCAGGTCGAGACGGCGCTGGGCGACCTGAACGAGAGCGCAAGCGATGCGCTGCGCTCGACCTACGAGAAGATGCTCAAGACGGGGAATCTGCGCTTCTGCGTGAAGCCGACCCGGATGCCGTCGTTCGACGCGCTCGGCGAAGCATTGCCGAACTTCGGCGAGCCGCTCGCCGACGTGCGCAAGCAGATCGCGCTGTGTCTCGAAACGGAGGACCGGCTCGAACTGATGCCGATCCTGCTGCTCGGGCCGCCCGGGATCGGCAAGACGCATTTCGCGAAGGCGCTCGCGCAACTGCTCGGCACCGCGTACCACTACGTGCCGATGAGTTCGCTGACGGCCGGCTGGATCCTGTCCGGCGCGTCGTCGCAGTGGAAGAACGCGAAGCCCGGCAAGGTGTTCGACGCGCTCGTGAACGGCAGCTACGCGAACCCGGTGATCGCGGTCGACGAGATCGACAAGGCCGGCAGCGATGCGCAATACGATCCGCTCGGCGCGCTGTATGCGTTGCTCGAGCACGACACCGCGCGCGCGTTCGTCGACGAATTCGCGGAAGTGCCGATCGACGCGGGCAACGTGATCTGGATCGCGACCGCGAACGACGCGCAAGCGATTCCGGAGCCGCTGCTCAACCGGATGAACGTGTACGAGATCGCGGCGCCCGATGCGGCCGGCGCGCGCCGCATCGCGCAGACGATCTACGACGAGATCCGCACGTCGCATGCGTGGGGGCGGCGCTTCCCCGAGACGCTCGGCGACGATGCGCTCGACGTGCTGGCCGCGACGCCGCCGCGCACGATGCGCCGCGCGCTGCTGCACGCGTTCGGCGCCGCCCGGCTCGACGGCCGCGACGCGATCGGGCCGGCCGACATCCGCGCCGACGAAGGCGCGGCGAAGCGCCGGCCGATCGGCTTCTGACGCGGCCACGCGCGCACGGCCGCGGCGTGCGCGCGTGGCGTTGGTCGCGTTGCG
>NZ_BBSK01000044.1:0-151938 GCF_001319805.1 Burkholderia sp. E168m22 | reverse complement strand
CCGTATCGCCGCGACGCGATGCGCGCGCGTTCGGCAAGCGGGCGAACCGGGACGTACAATTCTTCTCTCCCCCATCGACGCGCGAGCAGCGCGAAAAGCCATGGAGCAGACGGATTGTGTCGTGATCGGCGCGGGTGTCGTCGGTTTGGCGATTGCGCGCGAACTGGCCGCGCGCGGGCGTGAAACGATCGTGCTCGAGGCGGCCGACGCGATCGGCACGGGCACGAGTTCGCGCAACAGCGAGGTGATTCACGCGGGGCTCTACTATCCGCGCGGGTCGCTGAAAGCGACGTCGTGCGTGCGCGGGCGCGACCTGCTGTACGAATTCTGCGACACGCACCACGTGCCGCATCGGCGCACGGGCAAGCTGCTGGTCGCGACGAGCGCCGCGCAGCTGAAGCAGTTGAAGGCGATTGCCGCGCGCGCGGCCGAGAACGGGGTGCTCGACCTGCTGCCGCTCACGCGCGCCGAGGCGCAGACGCTCGAGCCCGCGCTCGAATGCGTGGAGGCGCTGTTCTCGCCGTCGACCGGCATCGTCGACAGCCACCAGCTGATGCTCGCGCTGCTCGGCGATGCGGAACGCGACGGCGCCGTGTGCGCGCTGCAATCTCCGGTCGAATCGATCGACGTGCTGGGCGGCGGGCGCTTCATCGTGCGCACCGGCGGCGCCGCGCCGACCGAGATCGACGCCGCGTGCGTGATCAACAGCGCGGGGCTCGGCGCGCAGGCGCTTGCGCGCCGCACCCGCGGCCTCGATCCGCGCTGGGTGCCGCCGCTTTATCTCGCGCGCGGCAATTATTTCAGCCTGTCGGGCCGTGCGCCGTTCTCGCACCTGATCTACCCGATGCCCGAGCGCGCGGGGCTCGGCGTGCACCTGACGTTCGATCTCGGCGGGCAGGCGCGCTTCGGGCCGGACGTCGAGTGGTGCGATTCGCTGCGCTACGAAGTCGATCCGGCGCGCGCGGGGGCGTTCTACACGTCGATCCGCGCGTTCTGGCCGGGCTTGCCCGACGATGCGCTGCAGCCGGCGTACGCGGGCATCCGGCCGAAGCTCGCGGGGCCCGGCGAGCCGCCGGCCGACTTCATCGTGCAGGGCGCCGCGCAGCATGGCGTGCGCGGGCTCGTGAACCTGTTCGGCATCGAGTCGCCGGGGCTCACCGCGTCGCTCGCGCTCGCGCAGCGCGTCGGCGACATGGTGTCGCGCGCCTGACGCACGGCCCGCCGCCGTGCGGGCCGGGCGCCCGTAACCCGTGTGAAATCCCTTATCTCCGGCATTTCGGCGCGCACATTTATTCGCTCGGGAGTTATTCTGTCGAACGGCCGTCGCCAGAACGGCTTTCAAACCGATAACGTTGGAGCGAGTCCCCCATGAAAACATCCCGTCGGAGTTTCCTGATCACGAGCATTGGTGCGGTGTCCGCGCTGGCGCTGTCGCGCGAAGCGCTGGCCGATGCGCCGATGCTGCCGGAAACGGACCCGACCGCGGTGGCGCTCGGCTACAAGGCCGATGCCACGAAGGTCGACAAGACGAAGTACCCGAAATACGCGGCGGGCCAGGATTGCGCGGCCTGCATGCTGTACCAGGGCAAGAAGGGCTCGGCTTCGGGCCCGTGCGGCGCGTTCCCCGGCAAGCAGGTGTCGGCGAAGGGCTGGTGCAGCGCTTTCTCGAAGATGGGTTGAGGCCCGTGCGGCATCGTGCGATGCCGCAATGTGGCGAAAACCGCAACACGCTCGCCGTCGTTCGATGGCGGGCGTTTTTTATTGCTTGAAAACGGTTCCGTCGCTTTCTACACTCGCTGCACACCAGCGCGCCGCGGCACCCCGCGCGCCGCACCGCCCGACACGGCGAATTCACGAGGACGAGGCACGCATGGCGACGATTGCGAGTTCAACGAAAACGACCCGGCCCGAGCGTGCGCTGAACCGGCGTGCGGTGGTGGCCGCCGTGATCGGCAATGCGCTCGAGTGGTACGACTTCACGGTATTCGGCTTCATGACGGTCGTGATCGCCGAGCTGTTCTTCCCCACCTCCAGCGAATACTCGTCGCTGCTGCTCACCACCGCGACGTTCGGCGTCGCGTTCTTCATGCGCCCGATCGGCGGCATCGTGTTCGGGCTGTACGCGGACCGCGCGGGCCGCAAGGCCGCGCTGTCGCTCGTGATCCTGCTGATGACGGCCGGCATCTTCCTGCTCGCGATCGCGCCGCCCTATGCGGCGATCGGCATCGGCGGCCCGATCCTGATCGTGCTCGGCCGCCTGCTGCAGGGCTTCTCCGCGGGCGGCGAATTCGGCAGCTCGACCGCGCTGCTGATCGAAGCGGCGCCGTTCTCGAAACGCGGTTTCTACGGCAGCTGGCAGATGGCGAGCCAGGCGGCCGCGCTGCTGATCGGCGCGCTCGTCGGCGCGGCCGTCACGCGCGGGCTGTCGCACGACGCGCTGCGCAGCTGGGGCTGGCGCGTGCCGTTCATCCTCGGGCTCGTGATCGGCCCGATCGGCTTCTACATCCGCCGCCATCTCGCCGATTCCGAAGCGTTCCTGCATGCGCAGCAGAGCGCGCGCCGCGCGACGCTCGGCGAAGTGTTCACGCGCCACCCGCGCGAGGTGCTGTGCGGGCTCGGCTCGGTGATCGCGCTCACCGTGACGATCTACGTGCTGATCAGTTATCTGCCGACCTTCGCGGTGAAGCAACTGAAGCTGCCGTATGCGGAATCGTTCTACGCGGTGATCGTCGGCAACCTGCTGCTGATGGTGCTGTCGCCGGTCGCGGGCGCGTGGTCGGACCGCATCGGCCGCAAGGGTCTGTCGCTGTGGTCGCTGGTGCTGACGCTCGCGCTGATGTATCCGCTGTTCGCGTGGCTCGACGCCGCGCCGAGCATCGGGCGGCTGATCGCGGTACAGGCCGTGCTGTCGGTGACGCTGGCAGGCTACTACGGGCCGTTCGGCGCGATGATCGCCGAGCTGTTCCCGGCCAACGTGCGCTCGACCGGGCTGTCGATCGCGTACAACGTCGCGGTGATGCTGTTCGGCGGCTTCGGCCAGTTCATCGTCACGTGGCTGATCAAGGTGACCGGCACGCCGCTCGCGCCGACCTACTACGTGATGGCGGGGATCGCGCTGTCGATCGTGGCGGTCGCGTTCGTGCCCGCGCGCAACGCCGACCTCGATGCGCCGGCGTGACGACATGACGATGTGAAGACGGTCATCGAATCGATCGTTTCGCGAAACGCAATGATGTGCTGCGCAACGCGGGCAAACGGTGCGTCGCCCCTTCGTGTTCGCGCCCGAATTGTTTAGTCGTCGAACGAAACATGCCGCGAAATGAACGGAATGGTCGCTCGCGCGCGTTGTTGCATTTTTTACCCACACTAAAAATCGGCAAAAACCCGGCGGGCATATAGAAGAGTTTTTTCTCCAGCTTGTTGCAGGATCGCTAGCTCAAGTAATATCCGCGTACGCCGGACCCTGGCGGGGCCGGTTCCGATCTGGAGACCTGGAGGAAACATGGAATACAACCGTCTGTTGCACACCCTGCGTGTTACCGCCATGGCAGGCGTGGCAGCGGCATCGCTCGGCGTCGCGGGCTCTGCATTCGCACAGATCCCGAACAAAACGCTCGTCTACTGCTCAGAAGGCAGCCCGGCGGGTTTCGATTCCGCGCAATTTACGACCGGCGTGGATTTCACCGCCGCCACGTTCACCGTCTACAACCGCCTCGTCGAATTCGAGCGCGGCGGCACGAAGGTCGAACCCGGCCTCGCCGAGAAGTGGGACGTGTCGTCCGACGGCAAGGTGTACACGTTCCACCTGCGCCACGGCGTGAAGTTCCACACGACCGACTTCTTCAAGCCGACGCGTGAATTCAACGCAGACGACGTCGTGTTCTCGTTCGAGCGCATGCTCGACCCGAACAATGCGTTCCGCAAGGCGTACCCGGTGTCGTTCCCGTACTTCACCGACATGGGCCTCGACAAGCTGATCACGAAGATCGAGAAGGTCGATCCGTACACCGTGAAGTTCACGCTGGCCGAGCCGAACGCGCCGTTCATCCAGAACATGGCGATGGAATTCGCGTCGATCCTGTCGGCCGAATACGGCGACCAGCTGATGAAGGCCGGCAAGGCCGCCGACATCAACCAGAAGCCGGTCGGCACGGGCCCGTTCATCTTCCGCAGCTACACGAAGGACGCGACGATCCGCTTCGATGGCAATCCTGATTACTGGAAGAAGGGTGCGGTGAAGCTGTCGAAGCTGATCTTCTCGATCACGCCGGACCCGGGCGTGCGCGTGCAGAAGATCAAGCGCAACGAATGCCAGGTGATGAGCTATCCGCGTCCGGCCGACATCGCGACGCTGAAGGCCGATTCGAACGTCGACATGCCGTCGCAGGCCGGCTTCAACCTCGGCTACCTCGCGTACAACGTCGAGCACAAGCCGGTCGACAAGCTCGAAGTGCGTCAGGCGCTCGACATGGCGATCAACAAGAAGGCGATTCTCGAGTCGGTCTACCAGGGCGCCGGCCAGGCCGCGACCGCACCGATGCCGCCGACCCAATGGTCGTACGACAAGAACCTGAAGATGGCGACCTACGACACCGCGAAGGCGAAGGCGCTGCTCGCGAAGGCCGGCTTCCCGAACGGGTTCGAGATCACGCTGTGGGCGATGCCGGTGCAGCGCGCGTACAACCCGAACGCCCGCCTGATGGCCGAGATGATCCAGGCCGACTGGGCGAAGATCGGCGTGAAGGCGAAGATCGTCACGTACGAGTGGGGCGAGTACATCAAGCGCGCGCACTCGGGCGAGCAGGACACGATGCTGATCGGCTGGACGGGCGACAACGGCGACCCCGACAACTGGCTCGGCACGCTGCTCGGCTGCGAGGCGATCAAGGGCAACAACTTCTCGCACTGGTGCTACAAGCCGTTCGACGAGCTGGTGCAGAAGGGCCGCACGACGACGGGCCAGGACGCGCGCACGAAGCTCTACACGCAGGCGCAGCAGATCTTCGCGCAACAGCTGCCGTTCTCGCCGATCGCGAACTCGACGGTCTACCAGCCGGTGCGCAAGAACGTGGTCGACATGCGTATCGAGCCGCTCGGCTATGCGCGTTTCGACGGTGTCAGCGTGAAGTAACCCGGCTGGCGTAAGCTGTCGTCATTGAGAAAACCGGCTTGAAATCATCCGGCGACGAGGGGTCAAAAGCCCCTCGTCGCCGGTCGCACATTTCCCACAAGAAAATACGAGACGCATCATGCTCAGATTCGTGTTGCGCCGCGTGGGGATGGTGATCCCGACTTTCATCGGCATCACCATCCTGGCGTTTGCGCTGATTCACCTGATACCGGGCGACCCCATCGAAGTGATGATGGGCGAGCGCGGCGTCGATCCCGCGATGCACGCGGAGGCGATGAAACGCCTCGGGCTCGACGAGCCGCTGCCGCTGCAGTATCTGCACTACATCGGCCGGGCGCTGCATGGCGACCTCGGCATGTCGATCATCACCAACACGAGCGTCGCGGGCGAGTTCTTCGCGCGCTTCCCGGCGACCGTCGAACTGTCGCTGTGCGCGCTCGTGTTCGCGCTCGCGGTCGGCCTGCCGGCCGGGGTGATCGCCGCGCTGCGGCGCGGCTCGGTCATCGACCACGGCGTGATGGGCACCGCGCTCACCGGCTACTCGATGCCGATCTTCTGGTGGGGGCTGATCCTCATCATGGTGTTTTCGTCGACCCTCGGCTGGACGCCCGTGTCGGGGCGCATCGCGGTCGAATACGATTTCCCGCACCCGACCGGCTTCATGCTGATCGACGCGCTGCTCGCGCCGGACGAAGGGTCGTTCAAGTCGGCGGTGAGCCACCTGATCCTGCCCGCGATCGTGCTCGGCACGATCCCGCTCGCGGTGATCGCGCGGATGACGCGCTCGTCGATGCTCGAGGTGCTGCGCGAGGACTACATCCGCACCGCCCGCGCGAAAGGGCTGTCGCCCGTGCGCGTGGTCGTCGTGCATGCGCTGCGCAATGCGCTGATCCCGGTCGTCACGGTGATCGGCCTGCAGATCGGCACGCTGCTTGCTGGCGCAGTGCTGACCGAGACGCTCTTTTCGTGGCCCGGCGTCGGCAAGTGGCTGATCGATGCGATCGGCCGCCGCGACTATCCGGTCGTCCAGGGCGGCATCCTGCTGATCGCGACGCTCGTGATCGTCGTGAACCTGGTCGTCGACCTGCTGTACGGCGTGCTGAATCCGCGCATCCGCCACACGAGGTAATCCCATGAGCAATCTGCAAAATACCCTGCCGACCGAATCCGCGCCGGCCGGCGGCCGTGCGCTCGCGCTGCGCGAGTTCTGGGCCAACTTCTCGCGCAACCGCGGCGCCGTCGGCGCGGGCATCGTCGTGATCGTGCTGATCGCAGTCGCGTTGCTCGCGCCGCTGATCGCGCCGCACAGCCCGGTCGAGCAATACCGCGACTACGTGAAGATTCCGCCCGCGTGGCTCGCCGGCGGCAACTGGCAATTCATCCTCGGCACCGACGAAGCGGGCCGCGACATCCTTTCGCGGCTGATGTTCGGCGCGCGGATGTCGTTCTGGATCGGCTTCGTGTCGGTCGTGCTCGCGCTGATCCCCGGCATCGTGCTCGGGCTGGTCGCCGCGTTCTTCCAGAAGTGGGCCGACACGCCGGTGATGCGCATCATGGACGTGCTGCTCGCGCTGCCGTCGCTGCTGCTCGCGGTCGCGGTCGTCGCGATCATCGGCCCGGGCCTCACCAACACGATGTTCGCGATCGCGATCGTCGCGCTGCCGGCCTACGTGCGTCTCACGCGTGCGTCGGCGCTCGGCGAGCTGCAGAAGGAATACGTGACCGCGTCGCGCGTGGCCGGCGCCGGCACGCTGCGCCTGATGTTCTCGCAGGTGCTTCCGAACTGTACGGCGCCGCTGATCGTGCAGGCGACGCTCGGCTTCTCGTCGGCGATCCTGGACGCGGCCGCGCTCGGCTTCCTCGGCCTCGGCGTGCAACCGCCCACCGCCGAGTGGGGCGCGATGCTGGCCTCGGCACGCGACTACATCGACAACGCGTGGTGGATCGTGACGATGCCCGGCCTGTCGATCCTGATTTCGGTGCTCGCGATCAACCTGCTCGGCGACGGGCTGCGTGACGCGCTCGACCCCAAGCTGAAACGGATGGCGTGACCATGACCCAGAATCTCCTGACCATCCGCAATCTCGCGGTGAACTTCAACGGCCTGCCCGCGGTCGACCGGATCAACCTATCGGTCGCGCCGGGCGAGGTGGTGGGCGTCGTCGGCGAATCGGGCTCGGGCAAGAGCGTGACGATGATGGCGCTGATGGGCCTGATCGACGCGCCGGGCAAGGTGACGGCCGATGAAGTCACGTTCAACGGCGTGGATCTCTTGAAGGCGTCGCCGAAGGCGCGCCGCAAGATCGTCGGCAAGGACATCGCGATGGTGTTCCAGGACGCGCTGACGAGCCTGAACCCGAGCTACACGGTCGGCTACCAGATCAAGGAAGTGCTGAAGCTGCACGAAGGCCTGCGCGGCGACGCGCTGCACCGGCGCGCGCTCGAACTGCTCGACCAGGTCGGCATTCCCGATGCGAAGAACCGCATCGCGTCGTTCCCGCACCAGATGTCGGGCGGGATGAACCAGCGCGTGATGATCGCGATGGCCGTCGCGTGCAACCCGAAGCTGCTGATCGCCGACGAGCCGACCACCGCGCTCGACGTGACGATCCAGGCGCAGATCATGGATCTGCTCGTGAAGCTGCAGAAGGAGCGCGGGATGGCGCTCGTGCTGATCTCGCACGATCTGGCCGTGGTGTCGGAGGTCGCGCATCGCGTCGCGGTGATGTACGCGGGCGAGATCATCGAGACTAACCGCGTGCCCGACATCTTCCGCGCGCCGCATCATCCGTACACCGAAGCGCTGCTCGCGGCGATTCCCGAGCACAATCAGGGGGCGCGTCGCCTTGCCGCATTGCCGGGCATGGTGCCGGGCCGCGATGATCGCCCGTCCGGGTGCCTGTTCGCGCCGCGCTGCAAGTACGTCGTCGACGATTGCCGCAAGGCGCGGCCGGCGCTCGACACGCTGGTGCCGGCCAACGATGCGATGCGCGCGCGCTGCATCAAGCCGCTCAATGTTTCCAACCTCGACCTGACGGGAGGCGCACGATGAATGCAGTCAATGAAACGCCTCGCGCTTCGCACGACGAGGAAGCGGTACTGGTGGCCGACGGCCTCGCGAAGCACTATTCGGTGAAGCGCGGGATGTTCGGGCAGGGCACGGTGAAGGCGCTGAACGGCGTGTCGTTCTCGCTGAAGCGCGGCAAGACGCTCGCCGTCGTCGGCGAGTCGGGCTGCGGGAAATCGACGCTCGCGCGCCAGCTCACGATGATCGAGACGCCCACCGCGGGCAGCCTGACGATCGACGGCAAGAACGTGGCCGGCGCGAGCCGCGACACGGTCGCCGACCTGCGCCGCCGCGTGCAGATGGTGTTCCAGAACCCGTTCGCGTCGCTCAACCCGCGCAAGACCGTCGAGCAGACGCTTTCCGAGCCGCTCGAGATCAACGCGAACCTGACGGCCGCCGAGCGCGCCGCGCGCATCGCGCAGATCATGCGCACGGTCGGCCTGCGCCCCGAGCACGCGAAGCGCTATCCGCACATGTTCTCCGGCGGCCAGCGCCAGCGGGTCGCGATCGCGCGCGCGATGATCCTCGATCCGCGCATCGTCGTCGCGGACGAGCCGGTGTCCGCGCTCGACGTGTCGATCCAGGCGCAGATCCTGAACCTGTTCATGGATCTGCAGGAGCAGTTCAAGACGAGCTACGTGTTCATCTCGCACAACCTGTCGGTGGTCGAACACGTTGCCGACGACGTGATGGTGATGTACTTCGGCAGCGTCGCCGAGCTCGGCGACAAGGCGACGATCTACGCACGGCCGCGCCATCCGTACACGCGGGCGCTGATGTCGGCGACGCCGGCGATCTTCGAGGAAGATCGCCGCGTGCAGATCAAGCTGCAGGGCGAACTGCCGTCGCCGCTCAATCCGCCGTCGGGCTGCGCGTTCCACCAGCGCTGCCCGTACGCGGTCGAGCGGTGCCGCGTCGAGGAGCCGCAATTGCGCGAAGTGGACGGCCGGCGTGTAGCCTGCCATCGCGCCGAGGAGGTCGGGGAGGAGAATGCCTGAAGCGTTGGCGGCGCGCGTGTCCGGCGTGCGCCGTGCGGGGGCAGGCGGCGCGCGCGTGATGCGCGCGTACCGCTACGCGCGGCGCTGGAGCGTGCGTACCGTCACGGGCGCGGCGCTGGCCGGCGCGTGCGCGGCGGCCAGCGTCGTGGTCCCCGTTGAGCCGGTGCGCGCCGAGGGGCGTGCGCCGGCGACTTCGCCGATTCGTCCGTCGCAGGTTCCGCCGCCCGGCATGAGCCTGCCGGGCTTCCATACGCCGGCCGTGTCCGACGGCACCGTGTCGCGCGGCACCGTGCGCGTGCAGCCGGCGCGCATGCCGTTCTACGTCGCGACCAAGGGCAAGGTCACGCTCTACGTGCTCGGCACGCTGCACACGGGCGACCCGTCCGATTACCCGAGCGCGCAGCCGTTCCGGCCGCGCATCCTCGCGGCGCTCGCCGCGTCGCCGACGCTCGCGCTCGAGCTGTCGCCCGACGATCTGCTCGAATCGCAGGACGACGTGTCGAAGTACGGCGTGTGCCGCTACCCGTGCCTGCAGCGCCTGCTGCCCGAGCCGCTGTGGCAGCGGCTCGCGGCGCGCCTGCGCGGCAACCCGGCCGCGCTCGCCGAGATCCGCAAGATGCGGCCGTGGCTCGCGGCGCTCGTCGTCGAGACCTACGATTCGCTGTCCGCGGGCCTGCAGACCGAATACGGTACCGAGGCGCAACTGCAGAACGTGTTCCTGAAGAAGAAGGGCGGCCGCGTGATCGGACTCGAGACGCTCGCCGAACAGATGCGCGCGTTCACCGGGCTGACGCTGGCCGAGCAGCGCGAGATGCTCGCGCAGGACATGGTGCAGACGCCCGCGCAGAACGCCGACGACATCAAGGCACTGCACCGGCTGTGGCGAATTGGCGACGCCGATGCGATCTCGGCGTGGGCCGTCGCGAAGAGCGAACGGCTCGCCCGTTCGAAGGCGTTGTCGGCGTCGCTCGACAACAAGATCGTGTACGAGCGCAACCGGCGCTTCGTTGCACGGATGACTGCAATCGCCGCGCCGAACCGGCCGCTGTTCGTCGCGATCGGCGCGCTGCATCTGGGTGGCCCGCGCGGCGTGCTCGAATTGTTGCGCCAGCAAGGATACCGGGTCGACGCGAACTGATCGCGCCCGGCTACCGCACTGATCGTCCCCTGTTTGATCGACGTCGCGCGTACCGTGCGACACGCCTGCGCGGTGGTGCCGGTCGATAAGGAAAACCCTTGAATCGTCGGAAAATAGCGTTTAAAACGATTGACATCCCGTTCGGCCAATATCTATTCTTCACCCCACAAGTTGAAAAAATGAAAAGAATAGATAAGTTCTACGGGGTAGCAGAAATAAAGCGCGGGGTGAGCGTCGCCGGCACGTGAAGCACGTGCCGGCCGCGGAGAGTCTGCATGCACGGCGGGGCCAATCATCGTCGAACAACACATGCATGCGGGCCGACTTGCACATAAGCGACGTTCCGTCGTCTGACCGGGGAAGGCAGTGATCGGGCGGCGGCGGACGTTTTTTAATCCGGAATATTTTTCCGGTCACCGTCGAAAGACGGTTTCGGGGGGTGAATCGACAGACGGCGAAGCCGCACCGATTGCACCAACGGAAAAGCGCCACGAGGGCGCTTTTTTCTTTGGTGCGACGAAAACGTGCGGCGCGCGGGCCCTGCGCCGAATGCTGCGTTACGCGCCTTCGTCGGCCTGCAGCGCGCCGGGTGCCACGACGTCGACGCCGGCGGCCTCGAGCGCCGCGCGGATTCGCTTCGCGAACGCCAGCGCATGCGGCCCGTCGCCATGCAGGCAGACGGTCTGCGCATTGAGCGGCACCCATTCGCCGCTCAGCGCGCGCACCTGCCGGTTGCGCACCATGTCGAGCGTGCGCGCGAGCACCGCATCTTCATCGTCGATCAACGCGCCGGGCAGGCTGCGCGGCACCAGCGAGCCGTCCGCGCGGTAGCCGCGATCGGCGAACACTTCCTCCACCGCCGCGAGCCCCGCCTGCCGCGCGGCCGCGATGAACACGCTGTTCGCGAGCCCGAACACCGCGAGCGACGGATCGAAGTCGTGGATCGCGGACACCACCGCGTCGGCGATCAGCGGGTCGCGCGCGGCCTGGTTGTACAGCGCGCCGTGCGGTTTCACGTGCGCGATGCGGCCGCCCTCGGCCTGCGCGATCGCCGACAGCGCACCGAGCTGGTACAGCACGCCCGCATAGATGTCGCCGGCCGGCAGCTGCATTTCCTTGCGGCCGAAATTCTCCGGATCGTGGAAGCTCGGATGCGCGCCGATCGACACGCCTTTCTGCACGGCCCAGCGCACGCAGTCGCGCATCGCATTCGCGCCGCCTGCATGCCATCCGCATGCGATGTTCGCCGACGTGACGAGGTCGAGCAGCGCCTCGTCCGATCCGCATCCTTCGCCGAGATCGGCATTCAGATCGATTTCCATATGTTCCTCGTCCACTGGTTGCGTGGCGCGTCCTTCGCTACCGCTTTCCGCCATTGTCACGCCGCGCGCGATTGGGCGCGGCGGCGCGCTTCCTCGCGCATCTCGATCGCGACGTCGATCTGCCGCAGGTACGCCCGTTCCGCGACGAGGGCGGCGCGCGCGGCGTCGAGCGTCGTGCGCACGAAGCGGATCGGCAGGTTGAGCCGCGCCTGTGCGAGCTTCCACAGGTCGGCGCGGATCACCGTGCCGATCTTCGGGTAGCCGCCGGTGGTTTGCGCGTCGTGCATCAGCACGATCGGCTGGCCGTTCGGCGGCACCTGGATCGTGCCGGGCAACACCGCGTGCGACAGCAGTTCGACCGGCCGCTCGCGCACGAGCTCGGCGCCGGCGAGCCGATAGCCCATCCGGTTGCTGTTCGCGGTGACGAGCCATTCCTCATCCCAGAACGCCTGCTGCGAATCGGCCGCGAACGACGCGTAATCGGGGCCCGGCAGCACGCGCACGGGCATCGCCCACGGCGCATGCACGGGGCGGTGACGTCGCGGCGGCTCGTCGACGCGCACGAACGCGCACCACGCCGGCGCCTTCACGCCGAATTCCGGCGCATCGGCCGAAAGGCAGCCCGCGCCGGCCGGCGGCACGCCGACCGGGAGCCGGTCGCCGTCGCGCAGCGTGCGGCCGCCGAGGCCGCCGAAGCGCGACGCGAGATCGGTGCTGCGCGAGCCGAGCATCGGCAGCACGTCGATGCCGCCCGCGATGCACAGGTAGCCGCGCATGCCGCGTTTCGCGGCCGGCAGCACGAGCGTCTGCCCGGCGTCGACCGGCAGGCTCCACCACGAATGCACGGGCTGGCCGTCGAGCGTCGCGCCGAACTCGGTGCCGGTGATCGCGATGCGCGTGGCGCGCGTGAAGCGGAACGTGGCGGGGCCGATCGTGATTTCGACGGCCGCCGCGTCGGGGCGGTTGCCGACCAGCCGGTTGCCGACTTCGAGCGCGAGGCCGTCGAGCGCGCCGCCCTGCGCGACGCCGAGATGGCGCGTGCCGCGGCGGCCGAGATCCTGCACGGTCGACAGCGGGCCGGCCCGCACGACCTCGATGGTGCCCGGTGCGTTGCTCTGGGTCATCGTGCGTCGACTCCCGCAATGGTGAAGCGCACGCGGTCGCCGGGCAGCAGCAGCGTCGGCTGCGGCCGCGCCGGGTCGAACAGCACCTGCGACGTGCGGCCGATCAGTTGCCAGCCGCCGGGCGACGTGGCCGGGTAGATGCCCGTCTGCGCGCCGCCGATGCCGACCGAGCCGGCCGGCACCTCGAGGCGCGGCGCCGCGCGGCGCGGCATGTGCAGCGCGGCGTCGAGGCCGCCCAGATACGCGAAGCCCGGCTGGAACCCGACGAAGAACACGACGTAGGCGCCGGCCGCGTGGCGTGCGACGACCTCGTCGGCCGACAGCCCCGTGTGGGCGGCGACGGCCGCCAGGTCGGGCCCGGCGGCCCCGCCGTACTCGACCGGGATCTCGACCTCGCGGCCGTCCGCGTGCTCGACGTCGGCGGTTTCCCACGCGTCGCGCAGCGCGGGCGTGAGCGAGTCGGCCGTCGCGGCGAGCGCGTCGAACACGATGGTCAGGTTGTTCATGCCGGGGACGACGTCGATCACGTCGGGCCACGCGCGCGCGGCCTCGGCCACGGCCCAGACGCGGCGCTGGCAATCGAGCGTGGCGGGCGGCGGCACCTCGCAGACGAGGGCGGCATCGCCGAGCGGATAAATGCGGGGTTGCGTCATCGGACTGGCACGGTTCGGACGGCAATGTTAGCGCACATTGTCAATAAAATATCGACAACTTCTCAATAAGCGTTTTCGCCTAGCTCGTAGGCCGGGGCTTCTGGCGTACACTCGGGCACATCCTGTCATCCGGCTTGCGCCGCCTTTCCATGAAGCGTCCTGCGACCAAGATCGTGTCATCCGAACACCTCGTTTCCGATTCGAGCGCGGAGCTGTCGGAGCTCGAATACGGGCTCATCATGGCCGGCAACGCGTTCAACCGCTGGATGGTGCGCTGCATGTCGGCGGCGGGCGCGAAGGACATGACGGCGGTCGAGGTCTCGCTGCTGCATCACGTCAGCCATCGCGAACGCAAGAAGAAACTCGCCGACATCTGCTTCGTGCTCAATATCGAGGATACGCACGTCGCGACCTATGCGCTGAAAAAACTGATCGCCCGCGGCTATGTGAAGAGCGAGAAGAACGGCAAGGAAGTGTTCTTCTTCGCGACCGACGCGGGCCGCGACCTGTGCCTGAAGTACCGCGAGGTCCGCGAGCATTGCCTGATCGAGACGCTGAAGGACAGCGGCCTCACCAACGAGCAGATCGGCGACGCGGCGCAGTTGCTGCGCCACGCATCGGGCCTCTACGACACGGCCGCGCGGGCGGCGGCGTCACTGTAAACGATCGCGGAAACGGTCGGTCGCCGCGACACGCTCGCGGCAAGCCGCGACGATCGCGGCGCCGCGCGCGCCATCATTCGGCGGCCGGGTAAAGCGCGGCGTCGGTGACGATCCAGCGCAACGCGAGATCGTGCGCTTCGGCCGGCAGCGCATCGACGCGGCACGCTTCGTACGCGATGCCGACCGTCACGGGCAGTGTGTCGCCCGGCCAGGCGGCGAGCGTGCGGTCGTAGTAGCCGCCGCCGTAGCCGAGCCGGTAGCGCTGCGCATCGAATCCTACACAGGGAATCAGCAAAAGATCGGGCACGACGACGATTCCCGACGCGGGTTCGGGAATCCGGTGATGACCTTCGCGCATCGGCGTGTGCGCATCCCATGCGTGGAAGGCGAGCGGCGTGTGACGTTCGCCGATCACCGGCAGCGCGGCGCACCGGCCGGCGCCCGCCGCGCACCAGGCGAGCACCGCGTCGCGGGCATCGAATTCGCCCGGCAGCGGCCAGTAGAACCCGACCGTGCGCGGCGCCAGACGGTCGAGCAACGTGCGCAGCCGCGCGTCGAGCGCGGCGTTCGCGGCAGGTTGCGACGCGGCGTCGCGACGGGCGCCGGACAGCGTTTTGCGCAGCGCAACCTTCGGGTTCGGCACAGGGTTGCGTGCTATGCTTTCGCTCACTTCGTGCTCCATTCAAAACGATGTCGAACAGCCTTTTCCGAGTATATCGCGCGGTCGCGCTGGCGCTTTCCGCCGCCGCGCTCGTCGCGGGCACGGCCGCATGCGCCGCACCGAACGACGACACGCTCGCCGGGGATGACCAGATCTTCGTGCAGCTTCGCGAAGCCGCACGCCGCAACGACGCCGCGAAGGCCGCGCAGCTCGCGTCGATGATCCCGAACTATCCGGTGCCGTCCTACGTCGAGTATTTCCAGATCAAGCCGCAGCTGTTCGATTCGACGGGCCGTGCGCGCGTCGATGCGCCGGACGCGCCCGTGCAGTCGTTCCTGCAGCGCTACGATGGCCAGGCGATCGCCGATCGCCTGCGCAACGACTACCTGCTCGTGCTCGGCGCGCGCCACGACTGGCGCAATTTCGACGACCAGTACAAGCGCTTCGTGCTCGACGACGACACGCAGGTCAAGTGCTATGCGCTCGAATCGCGCGCGGCGCGCAACGAGAACGTCGCCGATGCGGCGCGCGCGCTGCTCGTCGAGCCGAAGAACTACGGCGATGCGTGCGTCGACCTGATCACCGCGCTCACCGTCAACCAGCAGTTCACGAGCGACGACGTGTGGCAGCAGGCGCGCCTCGCGTACGAGCAGAACTACACGACGCTCGGCGGCAAGATCGTCGACGCGCTCGGCCCGCGCCCGGTCGGTTTCGACCAGGCGACGAGCGCGCCGCCGCTGTATCTCGCGCGCGGCGTCGGGCCTGACGCCGCGTCGCATCAGCTCGCGCTGATCGCGCTCGGCCGCATGGCGCGCAACGATCCGGACGCCGCCGCCGGGATGCTGACGACGGTCGCGTCTTCGCTGACCAAGCAGGAACAGGCGATCGCGTGGGGCGCGATCGGCTACCAGGGCGCGATCAAGCGCTCGCCGATGGCGTCGGTCTGGTACGCGAAATCGGCGAACGCGCCGCTGTCGAACCCGGGCTACGAATGGCGCACGCGCGCCGCGCTGCTCGCCGGCAACTGGCCGATGGTGCGCTGGTCGATCGAGCAGATGCCGCCGTCGCTGCGCAACGATCCGGCGTGGATATACTGGCACGCGCGTGCGCTCAAGCAGAGCGGCGACACGCTGCAGGCGAACCAGGAATTCGAGCAGGTCGCGGGCCAGTTCAACTTCTACGGGCAGTTGGCCGGCGAAGAGCTCGGCCAGCGCACGACGATCCCGCCGCGTACGAAGGTGAGCGATGCCGAGATCGACGCGATGGGCAAGATCCCGGGCTTCGCGCTCGCGCAGCGTTTCTACGCGCTGAACCTGCGCCTCGAAGGCAATCGCGAATGGAACTGGCCGCTGCGCGGGATGACCGATCGCCAGCTGCTCGCGGCCGCCGAATACGGCAAGCGCGTCGAGCTGCTCGACCGCACGGTCAACACGGCCGACCGCACGAAGGCCGAGCACGACTTCACGCTGCGCTATCCGTCGCCGTACCGCACGACCGTCGAGCGCTATGCGCAGTCGACGGGCCTCGACGTCGAGTGGGCGTACGGGCTGATCCGCCAGGAATCGCGCTTCATCATCAGCGCGCGTTCGTCGGTGGGTGCGGGCGGCCTGATGCAGCTGATGCCGGCGACGGCCCAGATGGTCGCGAAGAAGCTCGGCATGGGCACGATCTCGCGGGCGCAGATGCACGACATCGACACCAACATCCAGCTCGGCACCTGGTATCTCGCGGACATCTACAACAACTTCGACAGCTCGCCGGTGCTCGCCACCGCCGGCTACAACGCGGGCCCGGGCCGGCCGCGTCAGTGGCGCCAGGTGTTGACGCAGCCGGTCGAAGGCGCGATCTTCGCGGAGACGATTCCGTTCAACGAGACGCGTGACTACGTGAAGAACGTGCTGTCGAATACCGTCTACTACGCGGCGCTCTTCGAGGGCAAACCGCAGTCGTTGAAGAAACGTCTAGGCATGATCTCGCCCTGATACACGAACTGCCGCGCGAGACGCGGCAGTGTTCTTTTTAGGACTCGAACAATGGATCGCCAGACCGTCGCGCTGCTGGGCGGCACCGGCTTCATCGGCAGCCGGCTCGTCAATGCGCTGATCGATGCCGGCAAGCACGTGCGGATCGGTACGCGGCGGCGCGACCACGCGCGCCACCTGCAGATGCTGCCGGTCGACATCGTCGAGCTCGACGCGCTCGATACGCGCACGCTCGCACGTTTCGTCGCCGGCGCGCACGCGGCGATCAACCTGATCGGCGTGCTGCACGGCGGCCGTGGCACGCCGTACGGGCCGGGCTTCGAGCGCGCGCACGTCGCGCTGCCGGCCGCGCTGGCGACCGCCTGCAGCGAGGTCGGCGTGCGGCGCCTGCTGCACATGAGCGCGCTCGGCGCCGATTCGCACGGCGCGAGCATGTACCAGCGCTCGAAGGGCGATGGCGAAGCCGCGCTGCATGCGGTCGCGGCCACCGATTCGCTCGCGCTGACGATCTTCCGTCCGTCGGTCGTGTTCGGCCCCGGCGACGCATTCCTCAACACGTTCGCGAACCTGCAGCGCACGGTGCCCGTGCTGCCGCTCGCGATGCCCGACGCGCGCTTCCAGCCGGTATTCGTCGGCGACGTCGTGCGCGCGTTCGTCAACACCCTCGATCTCGTCGGCGCGCACGGCAAGACCTACGAACTCGGTGGCCCGACCGTCTACACGCTCGAGCAACTGGTGCGCTACTGCGGCACGCTGGTCGGCCGGCAGGCACGCATCGTGCGGCTGCCCGACGCGCTTGCGCGGCTGCAGGCGCGCGTGTTCGAATGCCTGCCGGGCGAGCCGGTGCTCACGCGCGACAATCTCGCGACGATGTCGGTGCCGAACGTGCTGTCGGGGCCGCTCGCGCCGGAACTCGGGCTCTCGCCCGCGAGTCTCGAAAGCATTGCGCCCGCGTATCTCGGCGAAGCGACCGGGCGCTCGCGGTTCGACTGGTTCCGCTCGCGTCGCTAGCCCGCGCGCGGGGCGCCGCCGGCCGGCCTCTTTCTTTTCCTTTTTCGCATTTTCCGGAACCCCGTCATGAAGCTCGTCATTGGAGACAAGAACTACTCGTCGTGGTCGATGCGGCCGTGGCTGCTGCTCGCGCATTTCGGCATCCCGTTCGACGAGATCGTGGTCGAGCTGCGTCGCGACGACACGGCCGCGCGCATCCGCGAATACTCGCCGACCGGCAAGGTGCCGTGCCTCGTCGACGATCACGGCTTGGCGATCTGGGATTCGCTCGCGATCGCCGAGACGCTCGCCGAGCGCTATCCGCAATTCCCGATGTGGCCGGCCGACCCGCTCTCGCGCGCGCATGCGCGCTGCGTGTCCGCCGAAATGCATTCGGGCTTCGCGGCGCTGCGCACGCAGATGGGCATGAGCATCCGCGCGTCGATGCCGGGGCGCGGCGCGACGCCCGATGCGCTCGCCGACGTCGCGCGCATCGACGCGCTGTGGAGCGAATGCATCGAGGCGTCGGGCGGGCCGTTCCTGTTCGGCGAATTCGGGATCGCCGATGCGATGTATGCGCCGGTCGTGATGCGCTTCAACACGTATGCGCCGGCGCTGTCGCCGGAGGCGGCCGGCTATGCGGCGCGGGTGACCGCGCTGCCGGCCGTGCAGCGGTGGATCGATGCCGCGCGCCGTGAAACCAACGTGATCGCCGAATACGAGCCGCAGCCATGAACATCTACGCAGTAGGCGGCGCGATCCGCGACGAATTGCTCGGCGTGCCGGTGCAGGACCGCGACTACGTGGTGGTCGGCGCGACGCCCGAGCAGATGACCGCGCAGGGCTTCCGGCCGGTCGGCAAGGATTTCCCGGTGTTCCTGCATCCGCAGACGCAGGAGGAGTACGCGCTGGCGCGCACCGAGCGCAAGACGGCGGCCGGCTATCACGGCTTCCAGTTCCACTACGCGCCGGACGTGACGCTCGACGAGGATCTCGCGCGGCGCGACCTGACGATCAACGCGATGGCGCGCGAGGTGAGCCCGGAAGGCGCGCTGGTCGGCCCGGTGATCGATCCGTTCGACGGGCAGGCCGACCTGCGTGCGCGCGTGTTCCGGCACGTGAGCGACGCATTCGTCGAGGACCCGGTGCGAATCCTGCGCATCGCGCGCTTTGCCGCGCGGTTCGCGGATTTCACGGTGGCGGACGAAACGCTCGCGCTGATGCGGCGGATGGTCGATGCGGGCGAGGTCGACGCGCTCGTGCCAGAACGCGTATGGCAGGAAATCGCGCGCGGGCTGATGGAAGCGAAGCCGTCGCGGATGTTCGCCGTGCTGCGCGACTGCGGCGCGCTCGCGCGCATCCTGCCCGAGGTCGACGCGCTGTGGGGCGTGCCGCAGCGCGCCGATTACCACCCGGAAGTCGATACCGGCGTGCACGTGATGATGGTCGTCGACTACGCGGCGAAGCAGGGCTATTCGCTGGCGGTGCGCTTCGCGGCGCTCACGCACGATCTCGGCAAGGGGACGACGCCCGCGGACGTGCTGCCGCGCCACGTCGGCCACGAAAGCCGCAGCGTCGAGCTGCTCAAGCCGTTGTGCGAGCGGCTGCGCGTGCCGAACGAATGCCGCGATCTCGCGCTGGTGGTCGCGCGCGAGCACGGCAACCTGCATCGCGTGATGGAGATGGGCGCGGCCGCGCTGGTGCGGCTGTTCGAGCGCAGCGACGCGCTGCGCAAGCCGGCGCGCTTCGCCGAGCTGCTGCAGGCGTGCGAATCGGATGCGCGCGGCCGACTCGGGCTCGATGCGCAGCCGTATCCGCAGGCCGAGCGGCTGCGCGTCGCGCTCGCGGCGGCGCGCAGTGTCGACGCCGGCGCGATCGCGCGCGGCATCGGCAACGATACGGAGAAGATCAAGGAAGCCGTGCATCGCGCGCGGGTCCAGGCCGTCGCGCAGGCGCTCGCGATCGGCGAGTAGTCGGCAAGGAGCAGGCAAGTAGCAGGCAAGTAGCAGGCAAGTAGCAGGCGCGGCCTGCGCGCCGGCCAGCCGTTACTGTTTCTTCTTGCGCGCCGGAGTCGCGGCCGCCGGGCGTTTGCCGGCGGCCGCGCGCGGCTTCGCCGCCGCCTTCTTTTCGGCTGCGCCGGCCCTGGACGGCCGTGCCGCGGCGGCGTCGCGGTCATCCCGCTTGGACGCCGGCGCGCGCCGGCTCACGCGCGGCTCGCCGGGCTTCGATTGCCTGATTTCCGTCGTCGCGGATACGAATTCCGCACCACTGTCGTCGAACAGCGGCAGCGTGCTGACGGTGATCAGCTCGGCCGGCCCGTCGCCGACATTGGCCACGCGATGCCGCTTGCGCGCGTCGAAGTGCAGCGAGTCGCCGGGCGTCAGCGGGTAATTCTTCTTGCCGACCGTGTAGCAGATGCGGCCCGCCAGCACGTACACGAATTCGTCGCCGCCGTGCGCGACCCATTCCGACCGGTAGCCTTCCATCATCTGCACCTTCAGTGCGTTGATCTGGCTGCCGTCGAACGTGGTGGACAGCCGCTCGTACCACTGCGACGCGGCGTCGAGCGCGTACGGCTTGCGGCTGCCCTCGTGCGAATCGGGCTGCGCCTGGCGCGGCTGCTCGATCAGCGTGCCGAGCGGCACGCCCAGCGCCTTCGCGACGTTGACGAGCGACGACAGCGAGATGCCCGTCAGATGGCGCTCGACCTGCGACAGGAACCCGACCGACAGGTTCGCTTCGGTCGCCACTTCCAGCAGCGTCTTCTTCGCTTCCCGGCGCAGGCGGCGAATGCGCTGGCCGATACGCATGAGGTCTGAATCCATGAATCTCTTTCGTGGCAACGAGTCGGGGCGCGGGCAATGGGGCCGTGCGGCCGCCCGGGGCGGCGAGGCCGGCGCATTGTACCGCGCAGCGTCGCGAGGGCGAATCGGCGTTGTGCCGGAATCCGCAGGCGGCACGCCGATTTTAGTCCTACGAAAATCTTGGCTTGACCTCGATTTCGACGTGCTCTAGATTCTGTCGCGCATCAAACAAAGTTAAGTGAGACAAAAATTTTACCGAAGGCCTGCCTCCCGGCCGGCGGCGCGGCCCGGCCGCGCGTGACCTGCGCCGCAACGACGTGCCGTGCCCGGCGCGCGATGCCGCGGCACGCCGCCGGCCGCTGACAACAATGAATAACGGGCATCCGATGATCGATCGACTGAAATACAGCTTCTCCGGCCTTCCCCCGTACGACGCGTCCGTCGCCGACACGCAGGCCGGCCTGTCGCGCCTGCTCGATGCCGCGCGACTCGATGCGGTGCTGATCACGTCGCAGGACGAATACGTGACCGAGTACCTGCCGCGCGGCAACAACCCGCGCTACGCGGTGTCGGGCTTCGACGGCTCGGCCGGCTGCGGAATCTTCCTGAGCGCGGCGACCGCGCAGGCGCTCGATCTGCCGCCGTTCGTGCTGTTCGTCGACGGCCGCTATCACTTCCAGGCCGACGAGCAGTGCGATCCGGCGCGCGTGCGCGTCGAGAAGCTCGGCATGAACGTGACGATCTGGCAGGCGATGGCCGACTGGCTGCTCGCGCACGCGAGCCGGCTCGCGCGGGTCGGCTACGACGCGCGGCGGATCAGCGTCGCGCAGCGCAACCGGCTGTTCGAGCAGACGCAGGCCGCGTCGCTCGACTGGACGAGCCTCGCCGAGCGCGAGATCGACCGGGCGATAGCGCTGCCGGGCTGGAACGTCGAGCGGCCGATCTTCGAGATCCCGGCAGCGATGACCGGCCTGAGCGTCGTGCAGAACCTCGACGCGCTGAACCGCCGGCTCGCCGCGCATACCGGCGCGGCCGACGGCAAGACGGCGTTCTTCACCTGCGCGTCGGACGATCTCGCGTATCTGCTGAACAGCCGCGGCTATCACATCCCGAATGCGTCGTCGCACCTCGGCTTCCTGTTCGCGGTCGGCGGGCGGGTGGCTTTGTTCCTCCCGGAAGGCTGCGACCGCTGCGAGGTCGCGCTCGATTCGTATCCGGCGCTGCAGGTGATCCGGCGCGACGTCGCGGCGCTCGAGCGCTTTCTCGCGCAGTTCGCCGTCGAGCACGTGTGCTACGGCTTCGAATCGGTGAACTGCGCGCTCGTCGACGCGGTGAAGCGGGTGTGGCCGCACGCGCGGCATGCCGATTTCAACCCGGTCGAGGCGATGCGGGCGAGCAAGACGCCGGCGGTGCTCGGCCAGTTCCGCGACGCGTTCGCGCGCAGCTGCGCGGCGATCGCCGAGACGATGCGTTGGGCCAAGACCGGCGAACCGGGCGTGCGCCACACCGAGTACGACCTCGCGCGCAGGATCAACGACGCGTACGGCGCACGTTCGGCGGTCGCGCTGTCGTTTCCGTCGATCGCGGCGAACGGCGCGAACAGCGCGTTCGCGCATTACACGGCGGCGAGCGCCGACGTCGAGCTGACCGAAGGCGAACTCGTGCTGCTCGACAGCGGCGCGTACTACGAAGCCGGCTTCGCGACGGACTGCACGCGCGTCGTGCTGCGCCGCACGCGGCCGGACACGGTCGCGCAGCCGTGGCAGCGCGAGATCTATACGGTCGCGCTGAAGGCCTGCATCAAGGGGCTCGTCACGCGCTTTCCGGCCACCGCGACGGGCGGCGACGTCGATGCGCTGGTGCGGCAGGTGTGCCGCGACCATGGCCACGATTTCGGCCACGGCACCGGGCACGGCGTCGGGATTCACGTGCACGAGGGCGGCGTGCGGTTCGCGCCGGGCGCGACGTACGGGCTGGTGCCGAATGCGGTGATTTCGGTCGAGCCGGGCATCTACCTGCCGGGCAAGGGCGGCGTGCGGATCGAGAACATCGTGATCGTGCGGGCGGACGACGCGCAGCCCGGCACCGTGACGTTCGAGAACATCGTGACGGTCGGCTACGACTGGGACCTGATCGATCTGGATCTGCTGGACAACGCCGAGCGTGCGTACCTGCGCGACTACGAGCGGCTGTGCGTGGAACGCGGTACGCAAGTCACCGCGTGTCCGCTGTTGTAACGAAGGGGAAGGCGGAAGCGCGGCCGCCGGTCGGCCGCGCGGCGCGCCGTCAGCCGGTCAGCGCGTGAGCGCCGACACGCGTCCGTCGGGGCCGTACACGCCGGCCGGCGCGGGCGCCGAGCGCAGCACCGCGAGCGCGCGCTCGTTGTAGTCCATCCGGATCCGGATCAGCATCCCGTTGTTCGCGTTGGCCTGGCGCGCGCGTTCGGCGGCCTGTTGCAGCAGTTGCCAGCGGCTCGCGAGGCGCGCGTCGCGCTCGGCCGCCTGGTCCATGCCTTTCTTGCCGGCCGGAAAGCCGAGCGCGGAAAGCTGCGTGTCGCGCGTGCGTTCGAGCTGCGCGAGCCGGTCGATCAATGCGCTTTTCTTCTCGACGATCCCGGGCAGCATCTCGAGCGGCTCGGCCGTCGTCAGCGCCTTTTCCTCGTAGACGAGCAGGGACGCGAACGCTTCGACCGTCGCGTGTTCGTCGTTGACCGTGGCCAGCAGCTCTTCTCTCATCGCGTCATGCTCGTCACGCCGGTGCGCGGGATGGCCGCACGCCGGCAAACCGGGTGAACCGGCCACGAGGCCGGGATTAGCTGCCCTGCGGGCGCTGCTGCTGCAGCAGTTCGCGGGCGGTGTTCAATACGCCGTCGGCAATCTTGTTCGCGTCGATCGTCAGCGTGCCGTTGTTCAGCGCGTCCTTGATCGACTGGACCAGGCCCGTGTCGATATCGGCGTCGCCCGACGCGGAGACCGAACGCAACTGGCCGGACAGACCCGACAGGTTTACGGTCGTGTCGCCGCCGCTCGATCCTGCATCGGCTGCCTGCGCGGACGACTGGGCCGTGCCGGACGGCGCACGGGCCGCGCCGTTGCCGGTCGGCGCGAGGGGGCTCGGTTTCGGAGTGGAATCGATCTTCACGATGGGTTTCCTGTACGGTTTGACCCAGATAACGGCCGGGTCGGCCCGAACTTTAGCATCGCGAGCCCGAAATGCTCCGAATAAACAATTCTTTACATTCTTGCGGCAGATCCGTCCCTACAGCGGAATTTCCACGGTGCCGGCGTCCTTGACGATCGCCGTGACGATCTGCCCGGCCGCCATCCGCACCCGTACCGACTGGCCCGGCGCCGCATTCGCGAGCACGCTGCCTTCGGCCGAAATCGTGAAGCCGGGGCCGGCCGCGACGACCCGTACCGTCTGGCCGGCCGACACCGACGCCGCGCTCTTCAGCATGTCCTGCCGCAGCGGCAGCCCGGCCGAGATGCGCGCGAGCGCGGTTGCGCCGATCGCCTGCGCCGGATCGGTGATCACCGCGAGCGGCATGACCGTCAGGTCGCCGTCGCGTGCGACCAGGTCGGCTGCGGAGAGCGGCTCGCCGGGCGCGATCTGGCGCGCGGCGACGTAATAGGTGGCCTGCACGGCGACCTTCGCCTGCAGGTAGACGGTCCACGGCCGCTCGCCGGCGCAGCGCACGCCGACCGTCGTGCGGCCCCACAGGCGCGCGCCGGTCGGCAGGAACGGTTCGAGCGTCGTGCACGCGGCGAGCCCGCGCGGAAAGGCGGTCGTGACCGTCGCGGTGGTCTTGCCGGGCAGGCCGGCGATCTGCTGCTGCAGGAACGCGAGCGCCGCGCGCCGGATCGTTTCGGGGTCTTGCTGGCCGGGCGGCGTCGCGGGCTGGGCCGTGGGTTGGGCCGCGACGGTAGCCGGAGCCGGCCGGGCCGAAGCGGCCGCCGTGCGCGGCGCCGTTGCGGCTGATGCGGCACGAGCCGCCGCCAGGCGGGCGGCTGCGGCCGCTTGCGGCGCCGGCCGCGCGGGATTCGATGCAGGCTCGGCGGTGCCGGCGACGACCATCGCGATCGCGGCCGGGTCGGCCGCGCGCGGCGTCGCGCCGTACCCGGCGTTCGCGCGGGCGGCTGCGTAGACGGGGACCGTTGCGGGAGCCGGCGCAGCGGCCGGCGGCGGAACGCTCGTCACGACCATCTGGCTGGCCGGTTGCGCCGCGTAGTCGCTGCCGGTCGCGGCGCTCGCCCCGCCAACCGCGCGCTGCAGGCCTGAGGCCGAAGCCGAAGCGACGCCCGCATTCCCGCCGAACTGCCCGCCGCTCGCCGCATTGGCGTGCGCGAGCGCGGTTTCGGCCGTCTCGCCGCGTCCGGGAATCACGATCATCCCGTCGTCCGCATGGGCGGCAGGCGCGGCGATCCACAGCGCCGCGGCGAGCGCGAACGCGCGCCGGACGTGCGTGAGCCGCCCGTTCCTGTCGCGAAGTGCGTCGCCCGTCATCGCCGTGTCCTCGATCCGTTGATCCGCTTCGCATTCTAGGGAGCCGGGGCGTCGCGCAAACGATGAATAGAGGGGGCCTTTGCCGCGTTATTCGTCCGATTGCCGGTTGCGTCCCGCGCCTACCATCGCTGTCATGGAAAAAAGCCTCTCGGGTCGCCATCCGGTGCGAGGGGCGTGCAGCGCTTCATACGGAGAGACGCACACATGCTGGACAAACTCGATGCGGAATTCGCGTTCGGCCGACAGGCGCTCGACGTGCGCGCCTACCGGCAGGAACTGCTGTCGTCGAACATCGCGAACGCCGACACGCCCGGCTACCAGGCCCGCGACGTCGATTTCGCGTCGACGCTCGCGCGCTCGCTGAAGCAGACGAGCGGCGGCCTGGCGCCGAGCAACGCCGCGCAACTGCCGATGACGCAGCCGGCCGGCGTGACGAGCGGCATGTCGATGGTGTCGACGGCGGCGGGCCACATGGCCGGCACCGCGAAGCTGATCCCGACCGGCGGCCCGGCGGACGACTACGGCCGCGCGCAATACCGGATGCCGCTGCAGCCGTCGCTCGACGGCAACACGGTCGATCTCGACGTCGAGCGCGTGCAGTTCGCGAACAACGCGCTGCACTACGAAACCGGGATGACCGTGATGACCCAGCAGATCAAGGCGATGATCGCCGCGATCACGACGAACTCGTAACGAACTCGTAAGCGCCGCTTCCGAATCCGGACTCGAACACAAGGAGCCTCCATGCCTTCGTTGATGAACATCTTCGGCGTCGCCGGTTCGGCGCTGTCCGCGCAATCGCAGCGCCTGAACGTCACCGCGTCGAACCTCGCGAACGCCGACAGCGCGACCGGCCCCGACGGCAAGCCGTACAAGGCCAAGCAGGTCGTGTTCGCGACCGACCCGCTGGGCGGCGCACGTACCGCGTCCGGCCAGGGCGTGGGCGGCGTGCGCGTGACCAAGGTGATGGACGACCCGTCGCCGATGAAATCGACCTACGACCCGGCGAACCCGGCCGCCGACGCGAACGGCTACGTACAGATGCCGAACGTCGACCCGGTACAGGAGATGGTGAACATGATCTCGGCATCGCGCTCGTACCAGGCCAACGTCGAGACGCTGAACACCGCGAAGACGCTGATGCTCAAGACGCTGACGATCGGCTCGTAAGCCGCGCGCCGCCGACCTGACCGACCCGACACCGACAGTTCCGACAGAAGGCCAACAGGATGACTTCCTCCAACACGACGATCGGCAGCAACGGCACCAGCGTGTCGACGCTGCCGACCGACACGATGAACACCAACAACGTGTCGTCGACCAACGGCACGTCGGCGAGCGACCTGCAGGCGACGTTCCTGAAACTGCTCGTCACGCAGCTGCAGAACCAGGACCCGACCAGCCCGGTGGACAGCTCGCAGATGACGTCGCAGCTCGCGCAGATCAACACGGTGAGCGGCATCGCGCAACTGAACACGTCGCTCACGTCGCTGTCGACGCAGCTCGCGGCTGGCCAGCAGACGCAGGCCGCGCTGCTGATCGGCACGAACGTGCTCGCGCCGGGCAACTCGGTCGCGGTGAAGAGCGGCGCGGCGTCGCCGTTCGGCGTGTCGCTCGCGAGCTCGGTGTCGAACCTGACGATCACCGTGAAGAACTCGGCGGGCGCCGTCGTGAACACGATCAACGCGGGCGCGCAGTCGGCCGGCACCGTGCCGTTCAACTGGACCCCGACCGACGCGGCCGGCAACGCGCTGCCGGACGGCACGTATACGGTCAGCGCGTCGTACACCAACAGCGCCGGCACGCCGCAGGCGGCCACGACGCTCGCGGCCGCGCAGGTGCAGAGCGTGGTCAAGCAGGCGGACGGCACCGCGGGGCTCGTGCTGTCGAACGGCACGACGGTGGGGCTCACCCAGGTTGCGTCGATCTTCCCGAACACGAAGTCGTCCTCGTCCGGCGACACCACCACCAACTGATCGAGCTTTCCTGTAACGGAGAACGAAATGGGTTATCAACAGGGTCTGAGCGGCCTCTCGGGCGCATCGAACGCGCTCGACGTGATCGGCAACAACATCGCGAACGCGAACACGGTCGGCTTCAAGTCGAGCACCGCGCAGTTCGCCGACATGTACGCGAACTCGGTCGCGACGTCGGTCAACACGCAGATCGGCATCGGCACGACGCTGAACTCGGTGCAGCAGCAGTTCGGCCAGGGCACGATCAACACGACGAACTCGTCGCTCGACGTCGCGATCAACGGCAATGGTTTCTTCCAGATGTCGAACAACGGCGTGACGACGTACTCGCGCGACGGCACGTTCCAGCGCGACAAGAACGGCTACATCGTCAACGCGCAGGGCATGAACCTGATGGGTTACATGGCCGACAAGAACGGCGTGCTCAACACCGCGCAGACCGTGCCGCTGCAGGCGCCGACCACCAACATCGCGCCGACCGCGACGACCAAGATCACCGGCCAGTTCAACCTGAACTCGCAGGACACGGTGCCGGCCAAGACGCCGTTCAACGCGGCCGACACCACGACGTACAACTACTCGACGTCGATCCAGGTGTACGACTCGCTCGGCGGTTCGCAGGCGGTCAACATGTACTTCGTGAAGTCGGCGGCCGGCACGTGGGAAGCGTACGCGGGCGTGCAGGGCGGCGCGACGAACGATCTCGGCACGATCACGTTCGATACGTCGGGCGCGATCAAGAGCACGACGACGGGCACGCCGGCCACGCCGACCGCGTCGCTCGGCCAGTTCCAGTTCACCGTGCCGAACACCGACGGCTCGGCGACGCCGCAGAATCTCACGCTCGACCTGACCGGCACGACGCAGTACGGCGGCAAGGACGGCGTGAACAACCTCGCGCAGGACGGCTACGCGAGCGGCACGCTCACCACCTATTCGATCGGCACCGACGGCAAGCTGACCGGCAACTACTCGAACGGGCAGACCGCCGTGCTCGGCCAGATCGCGCTCGCGAACTTCAACAACCCGAACGGGCTGGTGAACCTCGGCGGCAACCAGTATGCGGAATCGGCCGCATCGGGCGTGCCGCAGGTGTCGGCCCCGGGCAGCACGAACCACGGCACGCTGCAGGGCAGCGCGCTCGAGAACTCGAACGTCGACCTGACGTCGCAGCTCGTCAACCTGATCACCGCGCAGCGCAACTACCAGGCGAACGCGCAGACGATCAAGACGCAGCAGACCGTCGACCAGACGCTCATCAACCTGTAAGCGCGGATAACCGGCAGCCATGGACCGACTGATCTATACGGCGATGACGGGCGCGTCGCAGTCGCTCGACCAGCAGGCGATCGTCGCGAACAACCTCGCGAACGCGTCGACGACCGGCTTTCGCGCGCAGCTCGCGACGTATCGCGCGGTGCCGATGAATTTCGGCGACGGCAGCAACATCGACCCGACGACGACGCGCACCTACGTGCTCGCGTCGACGCCCGGCGCCGATTACGCGCCGGGTCCGATCACGCGCACCGGCAATCCGCTGGACGTCGCCGTGCAGGGCCCGGGCTGGCTGTCGGTGCAGACGGCCGACGGCAGCGAGGCGTACACGCGCGCCGGCAACCTGCACGTCGACGAGAACGGCCAGCTCGTCAACGCGAGCAACCTGCCGGTGATCGGCAACGGCGGCCCGATCTCGGTGCCGCCGAACGCGGAAGTGACGATCGGCAAGGACGGCACGGTGTCCGCGCTGATGCCGGGCGACCCGCCGACCGCGGTCGCGATCGTCGACCAGATGAAGCTCGTCAATCCCGATGCGGCCACGCTCACGCGCGGCAACGACGGGTTGTTCCGCACCGCCGACGGCAATCCGGCCGACGTCGACCCGAACGTGGTCGTCACGCCGAATTCGCTCGAAGGCAGCAACGTGAACCCGGTGACCGCGATGGTCGCGATGATCGACAACGCGCGCGCATTCCAGCTGCAGTCGAAGCTGATCCAGACGGCCGACCAGAACGAGCAGACGGCGAACCAGTTGCTCAACTTCAGCTGAGCGCCCGCGCCAGCTTACGCAGGAGAATCGACAAATGAATCGTTCGCTCTACATCGCCGCCACCGGCATGAATGCGCAGCAGGCGCAGATGGACGTGATTTCGAACAACCTCGCGAACACCAGCACGAACGGCTTCAAGGCGTCGCGCGCGGTGTTCGAGGATCTGCTGTACCAGACCATCCGCCAGCCCGGCGCGAACTCGACGCAGCAGACCGAGCTGCCGTCGGGCCTGCAGCTCGGCACCGGCGTGCAGCAGGTCGCGACCGAGCGCCTGTACACGCAGGGCGGCCTCACGCAGACCGGCAACTCGAAGGACGTCGCGATCAACGGCGCGGGCTTCTTCCAGGTGCTGATGCCGGACGGCACCAACGCGTACACCCGCGACGGCTCGTTCCAGACCAACGCGCAGGGCCAGCTCGTCACGTCGAGCGGCTACCAGGTGCTGCCGGCGATCACCGTGCCGCAGAACGCGCAGTCGCTGACGATCGGCAAGGACGGCGTCGTGTCGGTCACGCAGCCGGGTTCGAGCAACGCGGTGCAGATCGGCTCGCTGCAGATCGCGACCTTCATCAACCCGACCGGCCTCGAGGCGAAGGGCGAGAACCTGTTCGCGGAAACGACGTCGTCGGGCGCGCCGAACGTGTCGCAGCCGGGGCTGAACGGCGCGGGCGTGCTCAACCAGGGCTACGTCGAGGCGTCGAACGTGAACGTCGTGCAGGAACTCGTCAACATGATCCAGACGCAGCGTGCCTACGAGATCAACAGCAAGGCCGTGACGACGTCCGACCAGATGCTGCAGACCGTCACGCAGATGAAGAGCTAACCGGAACGTCCCGTCGCAGCCATGAAGCAGGTTCGCCTTTCCTCGTCAGCCACCGTCCGCGCCGCCTGCGCGGTCGCGGTGGCGGCGCTCGCCGGTTGCGCGCAGATTCCGCGCGATCCGATCATCCAGCAGCCGATGACGGCGCAGCCGCCGATGCCGATGTCGATGCAGGCGCCCGGCTCGATCTACAACCCCGGCTACGCGGGGCGGCCGCTGTTCGAGGATCAGCGCCCGCGCAACATCGGCGACATCCTGACGATCATGATCGCGGAGAACATCAACGCGACCAAGTCGTCGGGCGCGAACACGAACCGGCAGGGCAACACCGACTTCAACGTGCCGACCGCCGGCTTCCTCGGCGGGCTGTTCGCGAAGGCGAACCTGTCGGCGACCGGCGCGAACAAGTTCGCGGCCACCGGCGGCGCGAGCGCGGCGAACACGTTCAACGGCACGATCACGGTGACCGTCACCAACGTGCTGCCGAACGGCAACCTCGTGGTCAGCGGCGAGAAGCAGATGCTGATCAATCAGGGCAACGAATTCGTGCGTTTCTCGGGGGTCGTCAATCCGAACACGATCTCGGGTGCGAACTCGGTTTACTCGACGCAGGTCGCCGACGCGAAGATCGAATACTCGTCGAAGGGCTACATCAACGAAGCCGAGACGATGGGCTGGCTGCAGCGCTTCTTCCTCAACATCGCGCCGTGGTGATGACGATGCAGCTGCCTCTTTTCCGTCGCCTGTCGTTTCGTGCACTCGCCGTCGCGCGGTTTGCCGCCTTCGTGATGGCCGCCTGCGTGCTCGGCGCCGCGCCCGCGCACGCGGAACGCCTGAAGGATCTCGCGCAGATCCAGGGCGTGCGCGACAACCCGCTGATCGGCTATGGCCTCGTCGTCGGTCTCGACGGCACGGGCGACCAGACGATGCAGACGCCGTTCACTACGCAGACGCTCGCGAACATGCTCGCGAACCTCGGCATCTCGATCAACAACGGTTCGGCCAACGGCGGCCCGTCGTCGCTGAACAACATGCAGCTGAAGAACGTCGCGGCCGTGATGGTGACGGCCACGCTGCCGCCGTTCGCGCGGCCGGGCGAGGCGCTCGACGTGACCGTGTCGTCGCTCGGCAACGCGAAGAGCCTGCGCGGCGGCACGCTGCTGCTCACGCCGCTGAAGGGCGCGGACGGGCAGGTGTACGCGCTCGCGCAGGGCAACATGGCCGTCGGCGGCGCGGGCGCCAGCGCGAACGGCAGCCGCGTGCAGGTGAACCAGCTCGCGGCCGGCCGGATCGTCGGCGGCGCGATCGTCGAGCGCGCGGTGCCGAACGCGATCGCGCAGATGAACGGCGTGCTGCAACTGCAACTGAACGACATGGACTACGGCACCGCGCAGCGCATCGTGTCCGCGGTCAACTCGAGTTTCGGCCCGGGCACCGCGACGGCGCTCGACGGCCGCACGATCCAGCTCGCGGCGCCGGCCGATTCGGCGCAGCAGGTCGCGTTCATGGCGCGGCTGCAGAACCTCGACGTGAGCCCGGACAAGGCCGCCGCGAAGGTGATCCTGAACGCGCGCACCGGCTCGATCGTGATGAACCAGATGGTCACGCTGCAGAGCTGCGCGGTCGCGCACGGCAACCTGTCGGTCGTCGTCAACACGCAGCCGGTGGTGTCGCAGCCGGGGCCGTTCTCGAACGGGCAGACGGTGGTCGCGCAGCAGTCGCAGATCCAGTTGAAGCAGGACAACGGCGCGCTGAAGATGGTGACGGCCGGCGCGAATCTCGCCGACGTCGTGAAGGCGCTGAACACGCTCGGCGCGACGCCCGCGGACCTGATGTCGATCCTGCAGGCGATGAAGGCGGCCGGCGCGCTGCGCGCCGACCTCGAGGTGATCTAAATGGCAGCCACGCTCCCCAACGCAAACGACCTCACGCAGCGCTTCGCGCTCGACGTGCAGGGTTTCGACGCGCTGCGCGCGCAGGCGAAGCAGTCGCCGCAGGCCGGCGCGAAGGCGGTGGCCGGCCAGTTCGACGCGATGTTCACGCAGATGATGCTCAAGAGCATGCGCGACGCGTCGCCCGACGGCGGGCTGTTCGATTCGCATACGTCGAAGATGTACACGTCGATGCTTGACCAGCAGCTCGCGCAGCAGATGTCGACGCGCGGGATCGGCGTCGCCGACGCGCTGATGAAGCAGTTGCTGCGCAATGCGGGCGCCGGCGCGGGCAGCGATACGGCGGCGGATGTGGGCGCGGGCGGCATGGGCGCCGGCGGCCTCGGCACGGCCGGCAACGAAGGCAGCCTCGCCGCGATGAACGCGATGGCGAAGGCCTATGCGAACGCGGCGAACAACGGCGGGCTCGCCGGTGCGCGCGGCTATTCGGCCGGCAGCGCGCTGACGCCGCCGGTCAAGGGCGCGAGCGGCGTGCAGGACGCGGACGCGTTCGTCGACCGGCTCGCGGCCCCCGCGCAGGCGGCCAGCGCGACGACCGGCATCCCGGCGCGCTTCATCGTCGGCCAGGCCGCGCTCGAATCGGGCTGGGGCAAGCGCGAGATCCGCGCGGCGGACGGCTCGACCAGCTACAACGTGTTCGGCATCAAGGCGAACAAGGGCTGGACCGGCCGCACCGTGTCGGCGCTGACCACCGAATACGTGAACGGCACGCCGCGCCGCGTGGTCGCGAAGTTCCGCGCGTACGACTCGTACGAGCACGCGATGACCGATTACGCGAACCTGCTGAAGAACAACCCGCGCTACGCGGGCGTGCTGAGCGCGAGCCGCAGCGTCGAGGGCTTCGCGCACGGCATGCAGAAGGCCGGTTACGCAACCGACCCGAATTACGCGAAGAAGCTGATCTCGATCATGCAGCAGATCGGCTGACGGGCCCGCCCGCCACCGGTTCGCCCCCCCCTTCGGACCGCGCCCGGCACCTTGCCGCGCGCGGTTTCAACGTTTGCGCGAAATAAATCGCCGTTTCGATCTAAACTTTCGGTCAGCACTGCCGCTAAGTGTGAGAGACCTGCGACCGGGCCCCCGTTCTGGCCCGGTTTTATTGCGCACCGGTTGCCCCGGGCGCCCATGACAAGAAAGACCGGCTAGCCATGAATATCGAAACGTCGACGGACCCCAGCCTGGATGCAGGCCACTCCGGGCCCGACTATGCCCGCCGCAATCCGCTGGAAATCGGCGTGCAGCTGCGCAACCTGGTGAATCGCGGCGATTTCCTGACCGTGCAGTACCCTGGCGGCCAGCTCGTCACGCGTCTGCTCGAGGTCGACGTCGGCGCGCGGACGTTCACGTTCGACTGGGGCGCGCTGTCCGAGCAGAACGCCGGCATCCTCGGCGCGTCGCACTGCACGTTCGCGGCTTCGCCGGAAGGCGTGCGCGTCGAATTCACCACGGGCACGCCGCGCGAGACGCGCTACGAGGGGCTGCCCGCGTTCGTCGCCGATTTCCCCGACGTGCTGGTCTGCATCCAGCGCCGCGAATATTTCCGCGTGGACGCGCCGATCGTCGATCCGTTCCTGTGCCGCGGCAAGCTGCCGGACGGCGAGAGCTTCCTGTTCGAGGTGCACAACCTGTCGCTCGGCGGCGTGGGGCTGCGCACGGCCGACGAGCGCGTCGAGGCGCTCGAGGTCGGCACGCTGCTGCCGGACGTCGAGCTCGAGCTGACCGGCCACGGCAAGCTGTCGCTCGACCTGCAGCTGGTGTCGCAACGTTCGACGCAGATGCCGAACGGGTCGCGCCGCTACCAGCTCGGCTTCCGCTACATGTCGCTGCCGGGCAGCGCGGAGAATACGCTGCAGCGGCTGATCACCCAGCTCGAAATGAAGCGCCGCTCGCTCGCGCGGGCCTGACGCGCACCCGGCGCGGGCCCCGTCCGGGCCGCCCGCGCAGCGCCGCCGGCGCTCCTCGCCGGCCGCTTCGAACGGCGACGCACACCCGTGCGCCGCGCGTGCATTTTTTCCTCAATTTTTTCGATCCGCGGCCGTTATACCGGGAGTCACGCAACCCGGCGGCCGCAGCGCGGCCGGCTCATCAGGATCGCGCATGTCCAACTCACTCATGAACCTCGGTGTCAGCGGCCTGAATGCCGCGCTCTGGGGCCTCACGACGACCGGCCAGAACATCAGCAACGCGGCGACGCCCGGCTATTCGGTCGAACGCCCCGTCTATGCCGAGGCAAGCGGGCAGTACACCAGCAGCGGCTACATGCCGCAGGGCGTGAACACCGTCACCGTGCAGCGGCAGTACAGCCAGTACCTGAGCGACCAGCTGAACGGCGCGCAGACGCAGGGCGGCGCGCTGTCGACGTGGTACTCGCTCGTCACGCAGCTGAACAACTACATCGGCAGCCCGACGGCCGGCATCTCGACCGCGATCACGAGCTACTTCACCGGGATGCAGAACGTCGCGAACAGCGCGTCCGATTCGTCGGTGCGGCAAACCGCGATGAGCAATGCGCAGACGCTCGCGAACCAGATCACGGCGGCCGGCCAGCAGTACGACGCGCTGCGCCAGAGCGTGAACACGCAGCTCACCAGCACCGTCACGCAGATCAACGCGTACACCGCGCAGATCGCGCAACTGAACCAGCAGATCGCGTCGGCGAGCAGCCAGGGCCAGCCGCCGAACCAGCTGATGGACCAGCGCGACCTCGCGGTGTCGAACCTGTCGAATCTCGCGGGCGTGCAGGTGGTGCGCAACAGCGACGGCTACAGCGTGTTCATGTCGGGCGGCACGCCGCTCGTCGTCGCGGACAAGAGCTATCAGCTCGCGACCGTCACGTCGCCGTCCGATCCGAGCGAGCTGACCGTCGTGTCGCAGGGCATCGCCGGCGCGAACCCGCAGGGGCCGAACCAGTTCCTGTCCGACGCGTCGCTGTCGGGCGGCACGCTGGGCGGCCTGCTCGCGTTCCGCAGCCAGACGCTTGATCCGGCCGAAGCGCAGCTCGGCGCGATCGCGACCAGCTTCGCCGCGCAGGTCAACGCGCAGAACGCGCTCGGCATCGACCTGTCGGGCAAGGTCGGCGGCAACCTGTTTTCGACCGGCGCGCCGATCACCTACGCGAACCAGGGCAATACCGGCAACGCGGCGCTGTCCGTGTCGTTCGTGAACGCCGCGCAGCCGACCACCAGCGACTACACGCTCGCGTACGACGGCACGAACTACACGCTGACCGACCGTGCGACCGGCACGGTGGTCGGTACGTCGACGTCGATGCCGGCCTCGATCGGCGGGCTGAACTTCTCGTTCTCGTCCGGCTCGATGAGCGCCGGCGACAAGTTCACCGTGCAGCCGACGCGCGGCGCGCTGAACGGCTTCGGCCTCGCGACGTCGAACGGCTCCGCGATCGCGGCGGCCGCGCCGTACGTGCCGTCGGCCACGACGACCAACACCGGCAACGGCACGATCGGCGGGCTGTCGGTCACGAGCGCGACGGCCGCGGCCAACGCGCACAACTACACGATCACGATGGGCGGCACCACGGCCGCGCCGACCTACACGGTCACCGACAACACGGCCGTGCCGCCGACGACCAGCGCCGCGCAGCCGTACCAGTCCGGCTCGCCGATCACGCTGACGGCGGGCGTCACGGTGACGGTGTCGGGCACGCCGGCGGTGGGCGACACGTTCAAGGTCGCGCCGAACACGGGCGGCACGAACGACGGCAGCAACGCGCTCGCGCTGTCGAAGCTCGTCAACTCGAAGTCATTCGGCAACGGCTCGGCCACGCTGACGGGCGCGTACGCGAACTACGTGAACGGCATCGGCAACACGGCGAGCCAGCTGAAATCGTCGAGCGCCGCGCAGACCGCGCTGGTCGGCCAGATCACGCAGGCGCAGCAGTCGGTGTCGGGCGTGAACCAGAACGAGGAAGCGGCCAACCTGATGCAGTACCAGCAGCTCTACCAGGCGAACGCGAAGGTGATCCAGACCGCGTCGACGCTGTTCCAGACCGTGCTCGGCCTGTTCAACTGATTTCGGGGATCGAAGCGATGCGGATTTCCACTGCGCAGTTCTACCAGATGAACGTCGCCCAGATGAGCGACCAGCAGGCGCAGCTCTCGCAGCTGTACCAGCAGATCTCGAGCGGCGTGAGCCTCGCGACGCCGGCCGACAACCCGCTCGGCGCGGCGCAGGCCGTGCAGCTGTCGATGACGTCGGCGACGCTGTCGCAGTACGCGTCGAACCAGAACGCCGCGCTGTCGTCGCTGCAGAAGGAAGACCAGACGCTCATCAGCGTCAACAACCTGCTCAACAGCATTCACACCGTCGTGATCCAGGCCGGCGACGGCTCGCTGTCGGACAGCGATCGTTCGGCGTTGTCGACGCAGTTGCAGGGCTATCGCGACCAGTTGATGACGCTCGCGAATTCGACGGACGGCTCGGGCAATTACCTGTTCGCGGGCTTCCAGTCGGCCACCGCGCCGTTCTCGAACGCGCCGGGCGGCGGCGTGACCTACAGCGGCGACACCGGCTCGCGCCAGGTGCAGATCGCCGACACGCGCTCGATCGCGCAGGGCGACAACGGCGCGAACGTGTTCCTGTCGGTGCCGATGCTCGGCAGCCAGCCGGTGCCGCTCGCCGGCGCGGCCAACACCGGCACGGGCACGATCGGCGGCGTGACGATCACGAGCCCGTCGGCCGCGTCCAACGCGCACCAGTTCACGATCGCGTTCGGCGGCACGGCCGCCGCGCCGACCTACACGGTGACCGACAACACCGTCGTGCCGCCGACCACGACGACCGCGCAACCGTATTCGGACGGCGCCGGGATCGCGCTCGGCAACGGCCTGTCGGTGCCCGTGTCGGGCAAGCCGGCGCCGGGCGACACGTTCACGGTCACGCCCGCGCCGCAGGCCGGCACCGACGTGTTCGCGGCGCTCGACACGATGATCGCCGCGCTGAAGGTGCCGATCAGCAGCAACACGACCGCCGCGACCGCGCTCGCGAACGCGATGACCACCGGCACGACCAAGCTGAACAACATGATGACGAACGTCCTCACGGTGCAGGCGTCGGTCGGCGGCCGCGAGCAGGAAATCAAGGCGATGCAGGCCGTGAACCAGACCAACACGCTGCAGGTCAGCAGCGACCTGGCCGACCTGACGAGCACCAACATGGTCGCGACGATCAGCCAGTTCCTGCAGATGCAGAACGCGCTGACGGGGTCGCAGAAGGCCTACGCGCAGTTGCAGAACCTGTCGCTGTTCCAGTACATCAATCCGTGATGCACGACGCGCCGGCGGCGAGGTGAGCGCACGCTTACTTCGCTGTCGGCGCCCGCCGCCGCCCGTGCATCGTGCGCGGACGGGCGCTTCACCGGGCCGCGCGGTCGCGCACCGGTTCTCTCATGCGGGCTGCCGCTTCCTCGTTTGGCCGGCCGCGCATACCGGCTCGCTTGCCAGCCCCCATTCCGCTCCGTAAACTCGCGCCAGATTCCAGACCGGCGCATCCCTGGCAGCCGGCGACCGACGACCGACAGGAGCGCTTTCCCCATGTCCGATTCCTACTTCCCGCGCTGGCGGGTCCAGCCGACCGGCGCGGCCTCGCGCGTGGTCGGCCCCGACGAGCGCCTCGCGTGGCCGCAGATGATCGCGATGGGTGTGCAGCACGTCGTCGCGATGTTCGGTTCGACCGTGCTCGCGCCGCTGCTGATGGGCTTCGACCCGAACCTGTGCATCTTCATGTCGGGCATCGGCACGCTGCTGTTCTTCGTGCTGGTCGGCGGCCGCGTGCCGAGCTACCTCGGCTCGAGCTTCGCGTTCATCGGTCTGGTGATCGCGGTGACGGGCTACGGCGGCAGCGGCCCGAACCCGAACATTCCGGTCGCGCTCGGCGGGATCGTCGCGTGCGGCGTCGTGTACGTCGCGCTCGGCGCGCTGGTGCAGGCGATCGGCACGCGCTGGATCGAGACGCTGATGCCGCCCGTCGTGACCGGCGCGGTGGTCGCGGTGATCGGGCTGAACCTCGCGCCGATCGCGGTCAAGGGCGTGTCGGGCTCGACCTTCGAATCGGTGATGGCGCTCGTCACGGTGCTGTGCGTCGGCGGTGTCGCGGTGTTCGCGCGCGGAATGATGCAGCGCCTCTTGATCCTCGTCGGGCTCGTGATCGCGTACGTGATCTACGCGATCGCGACCAACGGAATGGGCCTCGGCAAGCCGATCGATTTCGCGATCGTCGCGCAGGCCGCGTGGTTCGGCGTGCCGAGCTTTCGCGCGCCGGTGTTCGATCCGCACGCGATGCTGATGCTCGCGCCGATCGCGGTGATCCTCGTTGCGGAGAACCTCGGCCACATCAAGGCCGTCAGCGCGATGACGGGCACCAACCTCGACCGCTACGTCGGCCGCGCGTTCATCGGCGACGGGCTCGCGACGATCGTCTCGGGCAGCGTCGGCGGCACGGGCGTGACCACCTACGCGGAGAACATCGGCGTGATGGCCGTCACGCGGATCTATTCGACGCTGGTGTTCGCGGTCGCCGCGCTGATCGCGATCGGGCTGGGCTTCTCGCCGAAGTTCGGCGCGGTGATCCAGACGATTCCGGGCCCGGTGCTCGGCGGCGTGTCGATCGTGGTGTTCGGGCTGATCGCGGTGACGGGCGCGCGGATCTGGGTCGTCAACAAGGTCGACTTCTCCGACAACCGCAACCTGATCGTCGCGGCCGTCACGCTGGTGCTCGGCGCCGGCGACTTCTCGCTGAAGATCGGCGGCTTCGGGCTCGGCGGGATCGGCACCGCGACGTTCGGCGCGATCATCCTGTACGCGATCCTGCGCAAGGAGAAGGAACCGGGGCCGGTGGTCTGATTCGGGCGCGGGCGGTGCAATGCCGCCCGTCGTTGTGCATACCGCCGTTGTGCTCACCTCACGCGCCGGTATTCGACTGCCCCTGCAGCCACGCGCAGAACTGCGCGACGAGCGGATCGTCGGCCGGCGCACCCGGCGCGATCCACCAGTAGCTGCGCGTCGCGATGCGCGGCCCGTCGAGCGGCATCACCAGGCGCCCGCTCGCGAGCTCGTCGTCGATCAGCGGCAGCGGGCCGAGCGCGACGCCGAGCCCGTCGACGGCCGCCTGCAGCGCCAGGTAGAAGTGATCGAACGACTGCCGCTTGCGCCCCTTCATCGTCACGCCGGCCGCCGCGAACCAGTCGCGCCAGCCTTCCGGCCGCGTATCCGAATGCAGCAGCACGTGCCGCGCGAGATCGTCCGCGCGCGTGATCGGCGCGCGCTTGAGCAGCGCCGGGCTGCACACCGGAATCACGCTTTCGTCGAGGAAGTGGCCGCTCGTGCAGTTCGGCCAGTGGCCGGGGCCGCGGCGGATCGCGACGTCGAAGCCGTTCAGCGTGTCGAGCGGCGCGTTCGACGTCGACAGCTTCAGCTCGACGTTCGGCACGTCGCGCTGGAACCGCGACAGGCGCGGCAGCAGCCATTTCATCGCGAAGGTCGGCAGCGCGTTGATGCGCAGCACGCGCGCCGCGCCGGTGTTGCGCAACTGTTCGGTGGCGTGCGCGATGCTGTCGAAGGCCGCGCGCACGGTGTCCAGGTAGCGGCGGCCTTCGTCGGTGAGCTTCACGCGCTTGCCGTAGCGGTGAAACACCGGCTTGCCGAGCCACGCCTCGAACCCGGCGATCTGCCGGCTGATGGCACCGTGAGTCACATGCAGCTCGTCGCCGGCGGCGCTGAAGCTTTCATGTCGTGCCGCGGCTTCAAAGGCCCGAAGCGCGGAAAAGGGCGGGAGATCGCGTGCCATGCTTGTGATTCTAGATCACAAGGGCGCGCCGATAAAATCGTTTTGCCGGAATCCTGAACGGCGGTAACCTCGCTTCACCGTTTGATGAGGAGCCCCATGCAATCCGCTTTTCAGCCTGACTCGCCGCCCGCTTCCCCGCCGCCTGGCGCGTCTCCTCGCAGCGTCGGCCTCGCCGAGCTGTTCACCGGTTTCCTGTCGCTCGGCCTGATGTCGTTCGGCGGCGCGTTGCCGTTCGCGCGGCGCACGATCGTCGACGAGCGCAAGTGGCTCTCCGCCGACGAATTCACCGATCTGCTCGGCCTGTGCCAGTTCCTGCCGGGCGGCAACGTGATCAACCTGTCGGTCGCCGTCGGCATGCGCTTTCGCGGCGTCGCCGGTGCGTTTGCCGGGATTCTCGGGCTGATCGCGGGCCCGACGCTGGTCGTCGTCGCGCTCGGCGTGCTGTACGCGAAGACGCAGAACGATCCGCGCGTGCAGCACCTGTTCGCGGGGCTTGCCGCGGCGGCGGCCGGCCTGCTCGTCGCGATGGCCGTGAAGGTCGCGAAGCCGCTGCTTCGGGCGCCGCGCACGGCGGCGGCGATCGCGGCGCTCGCGTTCGTCGCGATCGCGGTGCTGCGCATGCCGCTGTTGACCACGATGCTCGTGCTGACGCCTGTCAGCATCTGGTTCGCGTCGCGCCGTCGCGACGCGGGCACGCCGCGGCCGGCGCCTGCTGCCGCACCCGGCACGCAGGGTGCGCCCGACGCGCCCCGCTCGCAACGGGAGGGCCGGCCATGAGCGATACGCTGATCGCCATCGCGACGATCTTCAGTCAGTTGTCGCTGCTCGCGTTCGGCGGCGGCAACACGATCCTGCCGGAGATGCAGCGGCAGGTCGTCGACGTGCATCACTGGATGAGCGCGCACGAGTTCACCGCGCTGTTCGCGCTGGCCCAGGCGGCGCCCGGGCCGAACATGATGATCGTGTCGCTGGTCGGCTGGCATGTGGCCGGCTGGGCCGGGCTGCTGGTCGCGTCGCTCGCGAAGTTCGGGCCGTCGTCGATCGTCACCGTGCTCGCGCTGCATGCGTGGGAGCGCTTTCGCGACCGGCCGTGGCGCCGCTACGTGCAGCAGGGAATGATGCCGGTGACGGCCGGGCTCGTCGCGGCAAGCGCGGTGCTGATTTCCGAGGCGTCGAACCGCACCGCGATCCAGTGGGGCATCACGGCCGCGTGCGCGGTGCTGGCGTGGCGCACGCGCATCCATCCGTTGTGGCTGCTCGCGGGCGGCGCGCTGATCGGGCTCACGGGCATCGGGCAGTGAGCTGCGCACAACCGCCCTCCCGTGCGCGATACTGGCGCGACTTTTCACGGGAGGATCGATGGATCTCGACGGCGCCAGCCGCAATCTCACTGTCGCCGCGTTGCTGACGCTGTCCGGCGGCTATCTCGACGCGTACACGTACGTCGGCCACGGCCACGTGTTCGCGAACACGATGACCGGCAACGTCGCGCTGCTCGGCATCAACCTGTCGGCCGGCGAATGGGCCGCGGCGCTGCATCACGTACCGCCGCTCGGCGGCTTCGTGCTCGCGGTGTTCGTCGCGCACCTGCTCGGCCTCGCCGCGGGGCGCGGCTGGATGCGGCATACGGCGTTCGTGAGCCTGATCGTCGAAATCGCGTTTCTCGGCGTCGCCGCGAGCGGCCTCGTCGGCGCGTCGAGCGCATGGCTGATTCCGGGCATCTCGTTCGTCGCGACGCTGCAGACGCTGTCGTTCACCCATCTCGAGGAACTGTCGTACACGTCGGTGATGACGACCGGCAACCTGCGGCGTGCCGCGCAGAAGCTGTTCGTCGGGCTGATCCCGCGCTACGACGCGGGGGCGCTGCACGACTCGGCGCTGCTCGCGACGATCAGTTTCTGTTTCCTGGCCGGCGCGGTGGTCGGCGGCCTCGTGACGCGGCTCGTGCCGGACATCGCGCTGTGGGGCGCCGTGCTGCTGCTCGTCGGCGCGTTCGCGGAGATCGTGCGGCGGGCGTGGCGTCGCGCGGGGAACGGCGGCGCGGGCGGCGAGGACGGTAACGGCGACGCGGGCGCCGGCAGCGACGGGGCGGCGCAGACGGCCTGACGGCAGGCGGCAATCGGACAACCCCAAGCGGCAAGCGGCAAGCGGCGAGCAGCGAGCAGTGAGCAGTGAGCAGTGAGCAGTGAGCAGTGAGCAGTGAGCAGTGAGCCGATCGCAACGATCGCACCGACCATTTCACTACGCCGCGCCGCGCCGCGCCGCACCGCACCGCACCATCGCCGAACCTTGCAGCGCCGCACGTGCCCGCCGGCGCCGTCGCGCACCCTCCCGCCCTCGCGCGAGACAGGCCCGGCGCGGGAAACGTTGTTCCCGGACGACAATCGCGCGATTGCCGCGTATTTCAATTTCTTTCAGCGTTCGCACTGGTCTTATGATTCAGCCCACATCGCGCACGCCATGAACGTGTGCGATCGCCACCCGGCTGCGCACGCGGCCGGCCATGAATGGAGACACCTACAAAAGGGAAAGCTCATGAAGCAGACCACCCGACTCGCAGTCATCGCAGGGGGCGCGGCGCTGGCCTTCGCCAGCCAGTACGCAGCAGCACAAAGCTCGGTCACGCTCTGGGGCGTCGCCGACGCCAGCATTCGTTACCTGACCAACGCCAACGCCAAGAACGACGGCCTGCTGTCGATGACCAACGGCGCGATCACGAACAGCCGCTTCGGCATCTACGGCACGGAAGACCTGGGCGGCGGCCTGAAGGCCGTGTTCAACCTCGAGAGCGGCGTGAACCTGCAGAACGGCGCGTTCGCCGACAGCGGCCGCCTGTTCAACCGCGCGGCGTACGTCGGCCTGCAGAGCCCGTACGGCACGGTGACCCTCGGCCGCCAGAAGACGCCGCTGTTCGACCTGCTGTCGGACACCTACGATCCTCTGACGGTCGGCAACTACCTCGAAAACGCGTGGCTGCCGGTCGCACTCGGCGGCGGCCTGTATGCGGACAACCAGATCAAGTACACGGGCAAGTTCGAGGGCCTGACGGCGAAGGCGATGTACTCGACCGGCACCAACTACGAATCGACCGGCGCCGGCGGCTTCTCGGGCCAGATTCCGGGTTCGCTCGGCAAGGGCAATGCGTGGGGCGTGTCGCTGTCGTACGTGATGGGCCCGCTCAGCATCGCGGCCGGTGCGCAGCAGAACAGCGACAACTCGGCGCGCAAGCAGACGATCTACCACGCGAACGTCGTGTACGCGTTCAGCAAGGCGAAGATCTACGCGGGCTACCTGCGCTCGAAGGACGATACGGGCTTCGTCGACAGCCTGCTCGCGCAGCAGTCGATTCCGGTCGCGAAGGGTACGGGCCGGATCGACGACGGTCCGTTCGCGGGCGTGAGCTGGCAGGTCAGCGCGCCGCTGACGCTGACGGGCGCGTTCTACTACGACCACATGCGCAATGCGATGACCACGAACGGCACGCTCGCGAGCGGCAACCGCTACGCGATCGTCGGCATCGCCGAGTACGCGCTGAGCAAGCGCACCGAAATCTACGGCACCGTCGACTTCAACAAGACGAACGGCGCGGCGAACGTCGAGCTGCCCGGCCGCAGCAACCAGACGGGCATCGCGATCGGCCTGCGCAATATCTTCTGACGAACGTCGGAACGCACGCGCTGGCTTCGCCCGGCACGCACCGAAGAGGCTCCGCGAGGCGCCTCTTTTTTTTCGTCACGCGAGCTTCAATGCGAGCTTCATACGCGCACACGACTATTCGGCGGCCGCTCCATTGCGGAAGTCCCGCGCCGTAAGCGATCCGTCGGCAATCCAGAACATACTTTTACAGTCCGCGCGCAGGCTTTCCGCTACGCTGCGTGCATCGCGCGTGGCATGCCGTCCGGCGTGCGCGTGCGTCGTTCCGGTGGCGCTTCGCGAGCGCGGCCGGCCTGGTGCGTAACTTGTGTATCCGGCGATGACAAACACGGTCCGCCGGTTTCTTTCGTGGGACGATGCGCTCACGATTTTCTTGAAAGGGGATGACGATGGGTATCCTGAATGTCGTGGGTGAGATCGCCGGCGCGGTCGCCGCCGTCGAAGGCGCGGAAAAGCTGGATCCGGATGCGGGCCTCCTGACCAAGGCGGCCGCGGCCGTCGCCGGCTTCAAGGGCGCCGAGGCGATCGAAGGCATGCTCGAGAAGACGGACGAGCAGCCGCAGCAGGCGGACGATACGCAGGCGACGGACGGCAGCGACACGTCGCAGGCATGAGCATGGCGGCCGGTCGGGCCGCGGGCGCGCCCTTCGCGCGCCGGGCCGGCCGGTGCCGCGCAATCGGCAGGTCGGGCATGCGGTCGATCGGTGACGCATGGCACAACCGCCAGCCGGTTTGACCGGCGAGAGGCCTCGTCTCTCGCCGTTTTTTATTGGGCGCGCGGCACGCCCCACGCGCCGCACGAATTCCCGAATCTTGCTATCGTCCCCCCATCCGAACTGCGATGAGGGAATGCGATGGATTTCGACTACGACCTGTTCGTCATCGGCGCCGGCTCGGGCGGCGTGCGGCTCGCGCGCATGTCCGCGTCATACGGCGCACGCGTCGGCATAGCGGAAGAAGAGCAGATCGGCGGCACCTGCGTGCTGCGCGGCTGCATCCCGAAGAAACTGCTCGTCTACGCGTCGCACTACCCGCACGAAGTCGACGACGCGAAGGGCTTCGGCTGGACCTTCGGCGCCGGCACGCTCGACTGGTCCGCGCTGATCGCCGCGAAGGATCGCGAGATCAACCGGCTGAGCGACATCTACATCAACCTGCTGCGGCAATCGGGCGTCGACATGCACGCCGGCCGCGCGACGCTCGTCGATGCGCATACCGTCGCGATCGGCGAGCGTACGATCCGCGCGCGCCACATCGCGATCGCGACCGGCTCGCGGCCGTCGCTGCCGCCGCGGCCCGGCATCGAGCATGCGATCACGTCGCGCGAGGCGCTGTCGCTCGCGGCGCTGCCCAAACGCATCGCGGTGGTCGGCGGCGGCTATATCGCGGTCGAGTTCGCGGGCATCTTCAACGGTTTCGGCAGCCACGTCGAGCTGTTCTATCGCGGCGAACAAATCCTGCGCGGCTTCGACGACGACGTGCGTCAATTCCTCACCGACGAGATGACGAAGCAGGGCGTCACGATTCATGCCCGCGCGGTGATCGAATCGATCGAGCGCGCGGATGACGGCACGCTGTTCGTGCAGGTCGGCGACGCGCGGCACGGGCCGTACGATCAGGTGCTCTATGCGACCGGCCGCGTGCCGAACGTCGACGGGATCGGGCTCGAGCAGGCGGGCATCCTGCTCGATGCGCGCGGCGCGATTGCCGTCGATGCATATTCGGCGACGTCGGTGCCGTCGATTCACGCGATCGGCGACGTCACGTCGCGGCCGCAGCTCACGCCGGTCGCGACGCGCGACGCCGGGCTGCTCGCGCGCACGTTGTTCGGCGGGTCGCGCGTGGCGGTCGACCACGCGTACGTGCCGTCGGCCGTGTTCAGCCAGCCCGAGGTCGCGACGGTCGGCCTGACCGAAGCCGATGCGCGTCGTACGCTGGGCGACGTCGACATCTACCGCACGTCGTTCAAGGCGCTGCGTCACACGCTGTCGGGCCGCGACGAGCGCACGCTGATGAAGCTCGTCGTCGCGCGCGACAGCCAGCGCGTGGTCGGCGCGCACATGGTCGGCCGCGAGGCGGGCGAGATCATCCAGGGCATCGCGATCGCGATTCGCGCGGGTGCGACGAAGGCGCAGTTCGACGACACGATCGGCATTCATCCGACCGCGGCCGAGGAATTCGTGACGATGCGGCAGAAGGTGGCCGATTAGCGGGAACCGTGAAACCACGCGCGCGTTTGCACCGATGCACGCGCGCGTGCGGTCGGCATGCCGAACGGCGTATTTTCGAGATATCGATCGTTCGGATCGAAGAGGCGGATTAACGTGTGTCGGTATCGCCGGATCGATCGTTAATCCGCCGATATCGACACGGACGACCGGCGGGTATCGATCGCGTGTCGCGCGAGCCCATGCCTGCAAGGCTTTACGCGTGAATGGATCGCCTATTCGATATAAGCGTGAAAATCGTCAATTATTATCAAGATAGGCCGTCTTGATAAACAGGCTTGATATGATCGCGAAAAATCATATACGGGGCCGACCATGCGCGATCAACAGCGCAGTAATCAGAATAACGGAATCATCCGTGCGCGCGATGCAGGCGCGTATCGCATTACCCATCCGCTTTTCGCCGTAACGCATCCGTTGCGCGCGTTCCTCCATGACTTGCCGCAATCGCCGAATCGGCGATGAACGCGTGCGCGTGCCCCGCGCAGTGCCCTCTTTTCCAGCAAGGAGACCCGCAGTGAACATTCAGACACGACGCACCGTCCTCGTGGCGGCAGCGGTCGTCGCGGCGCTGTCCGGCTGCGCGACCGAATCGTCGCGCACGCTCGACGTGCCGGCCGTCGGCAGCGCGCAGAAGCCGTACGCGGGCACGCCCGTCGCGATCGCCGTCGGCAAGTTCGACAACCGCTCGAGCTACATGCGCGGCATCTTCTCCGACGGCATCGACCGCCTCGGCGGACAGGCGAAGACGATCCTCGTCACGCGCCTGCAGCAGAGCCGCCGCTTCAACGTGCTCGATCGCGAGAACCTCGACGAGATCAGGCAGGAAGCGGGCTTCATGAAGAAGGCGCAGGCCGTGAAGGGCGCGAACTACGTGGTGACCGGCGACGTGACCGAGTTCGGCCGCAAGGACGTCGGCGATCATCAGCTGTTCGGCATTCTCGGCCGCGGCAAGACGCAGGTTGCGTACGCGAAGGTCAACCTGAACATCGTCGACACGACGACGTCGGAAGTCGTCGCATCGAGCCAGGGCGCGGGCGAGTTCAGCCTGTCGAACCGCGAGGTGATCGGCTTCGGCGGCACGGCCGGCTACGACTCGACGCTCAACGGCAAGGTGCTGGATCTCGCGATCCAGGAAGCCGTGAACCATCTGGCCGAGCAGGTGGACGCCGGCGCATTGAAGGTCGCGCAGTAAGCGTCGCAACCCGCCGCAGCGGGCGCCGGGGCCGGCGCCGCGCTCGCACGATTCACCACGACATCAAAAGAGAAAAGACCATGAAACGGGGTAACTGGCTGCCGGCGACGGCCGCCGCCTTGCTGCTCGCCGGCTGCGCGAGCTCGACGCCGCCGCTCTATCAGTGGACCGGCTATCAGCCGCAGGTGTACGAATACTTCAAGGGGCAGAAGTCGCCGCAGGAGCAGATCGACGCGCTCGAAAAAGCGCTGCAGGACATTCGCGGCAAGGGGCATACGCCGCCGCCGGGCTTCCATGCGCATCTCGGCATGTTGTACGCGAGCATCGGCAGCGAGCAGCAGGCCGAACAGGAATTGCAGGCCGAGAAACAGCTGTTTCCGGAGTCCGCGGCCTACATGGATTTCCTGCTGAAAAAGAAAGGCGGCGCGCCGAAGGCGGCTGATCCGAAGGCAGCCGGCCAGAAGGCTGTCGACCAGACGGTCGCCGGCCAGAAGAACGCCGATCCGACCACCGCCAAACAGTGAGCGACGCGCCAGCCATGTTCAAGACCCTCTCATTCAAGCTGCTGTCCGTGCTGTCGCTCGTCGCGCTGCTGAGCGCCTGCGCGCAGCCGGTGAAACGGCCCGATTACGCGGCGTTCAAGAAGAGCCAGCCGCGCTCGATCCTCGTGCTGCCGCCGGTCAACGAAACCTCCGACGTCGGCGCGACCTACGGGCTGCTGTCGCAGATGACGCTGCCGCTCGCCGAGTCGGGCTATTACGTCGTGCCGGTTGCCGTGATGGACGAGACCTTCAAGCAGAACGGCCTGACCAATGCGGCCGAGATCCAGGAAACGCCGCCCGCGAAGCTGCGCGAGATTTTCGGCGCGGACGCCGCGCTGTATTCGAAGGTGTCGCAGTACGGCACCGTCTACCGGATTCTCGCGAGCGCGACGGTCGTGTCGGCATCGGCGAAGCTCGTCGATCTGCGCACCGGCGACGTGCTGTGGCAAGGCCACGCGAGCGCGAGCAGCGACGAAGGCGGCAACAACGGCGGCGGCGGCCTGATCGGCATGCTGGTGGTGGCCGCGGTCAAGCAGATCGCGAATACGTTGATGGACCAGAGCCACGACGTCGCCGCGTTCACGAGCGGCCGCCTGCTGTCGGCCGGGCCGCCGGCCGGCTTGCTGTACGGCCCGCATTCGCCGAAGTACGGCACGGACTGACCGGCGCATGCGGCGCGCGGGCACCGGCTGGTGTCCGTTGCGTCGGCGTGCCGCGATCCGATCGAACGGCTGCGCGCGAGCGCGGCCGTTTTTTCTCGTGCATCGGCATCGCGGCGGCCGACGGGCTCAATGCACGCCGAACGCATCCAGCAGCCGGTACCAGCTCATCGCGAGCACCAGCGCCGGCGTGCGCAGCGCCTCGCCGCCGGGGAAGTCGCGATGCCGGATCTTGTCGAACAGGTCGAAGCGGCTCGCCTGGCCGTCGATCGCCTCGGCGATCAGCTTGCCCGCGAGCGCGGTCGTGTTCACGCCGTGCCCCGAGAACCCCTGCGCGAAGTACGTGGTCGGCGTGATGCGGCCGAAGTGCGGCGCACGGTTCATCGTGATGTCGACGAAACCGCCCCACGCATAGTCGACCTTCACGTCCGCGAGCTGCGGGAACGTCTTCAGCATGTCGGCGCGCATCGCCGCGGCGAGATCGCGCGGCTCGCGCGTCGAATAGCTGACCTTGCCGCCCCACACGAGCCGCGTGTCGGGCGCCGGCCGGAAATAGTCGAGCACGAAGCGGCTGTCGCAGATCGCCGCGCGGGCGGGCATCAGCGCGGCGGCGCGCGCTTCGCCGAGCGGCTCGGTCGCGATCACGTAGGTGCCGACCGGCATGATCTTCCTCGACAGCGCGGGCGCGAGCGTGCCGATGTAGGTGTTGCAGGCGAGCACGACGAAGCGCGCGCGCACGTTGCCGCCGCTCGTCTCGACGACGTGGCCGCCCGCCACGTCGCGCACGCGCGTCACGCAGCTGTCCTCGTGGATGCGCACACCCGCGTCGGTCGCCGCCCGCGCGAGGCCGAGCGTGTAATTGAGCGGATGAAGGTGGCCGCTGTCGGGGTCGTACAGGCCGCCGCAATAGCGGGCCGACTGCACGTAGTCGCCGAGTTCGTCGGCTTCGACGAAGTGGAAGCGGTCGTAGCCGAAGCGCTTCGCGGCTTCGTCGCGCCAGCGTTTCAGCGCATCGGCGTCGCGCTCGGTGTTGGCCGCGGTCAGGTAGCCGGGCACCAGCGCGCAGTCGATGGCGTGTCGGGCGATGCGCGACTTCACGAGCGACAGCGTTTCGAGCCCCATGTCCCAGATCCGCTTCACGTCGCCTTCCGGCATGAACTGCGCGAACGTGTCGATGTCGCACGCGAAGCCGCCGATCAACTGGCCGCCGTTGCGGCCGCTCGCCGCCCATCCGACCCGCGACGCTTCGAGCACGGTCACCGAATGGCCGCGCTCGGCGAGGTTGAGCGCGGCGGACAGGCCCGTGAGGCCCGCGCCGATCACGCACACGTCGGCGTCGGTCGTGCCGGCAAGCGGCGCGTGGCGGGTCGTGTCGTTGGCGGTCGCCGCGTAGTACGACGCGACGTGCGGCTGGTTGGCGAATGTCTGCATGATCGGGAAAGCGGAGTGAAAGGGCTCAGAACAGCTCGCGCACGCGGTGATACAGCATCCCGAGTTCGAGCGCGGGTTGCCGCCATGCATCGCCGCCGGGAAAGCGCCGGTGACGCAGGCGGGCGAACAGGTCGAACGCGCGTGTGTCGCCCGCGATCGCGCCGGCGACCGCGCGTCCGGCGATGCCGGTGAGCGCGACGCCGTGGCCGCTGAAGCCCTGGACGTAGAAGAAGTTCGGATCGATCGCGCCGAAATCCGGCGCGCGGTTGCGCGTGACGTCGACGAAGCCGCCCCACGCGTGGTCGACGCGCACGTCGGCGAGCTGCGGGAACACGCCGACCATGCGCTGCCGGATCGCTTCGGCGAGCGCCGCGGGCGACGCGCCGGCCGAATTCGCGCGGCCGCCGAACAGCATCCGGTGGTCGGCCGACAGCCGGAAGTAGTCGAGGAAGAAGTTGTTGTCGCACACGGCTTCGCGTCGGGCGATCAGCGCATCGGCGCGTGTGCGGCCGAGCGGCTCGGTCGCGATGATGTACGACGCGATCGGCGCGATGCGCGCGGCGGTTGCGGCCGGCAGCACGCCGCCGGGCCCCGCGTTGCAGCACGCCACGACGAAGCGGCAGCGCACTTCGCCCGATGGTGTGCGCACCACGGGCCGCGCGCCGCGCACGACGTCGAGCGCCGGCGTGTGTGCGTACAGCGCGACGCCCTCGCGGCGCGCGGCATCGGCGAGACCGAGGCAGTACCTGAGCGGATGCAGATGGCCGGACAGTGGATCGTGCACGCCGGCCAGATAGCGCGTCGATGCAATGCGTGCCTGGATCTCGCCGGTATCGAGCCACGCGAGCGACGGATGGCCCCAGCGCGACGTCGCGGCATTCATCCACGCGCGCAGGTCGTCGATGCGGCGCGGCTTCGTCGCGACCGTCAGGTAGCCGCGCGTGAAGTCGCAGTCGATCCCGTAGCGCGCGATGCGCTCGGCGATCAGCGCGACGCCGTCGAGCGACAGCGACCACGCGGCGCGCGCGCCATCGGCGCCGAGCTGCTGCTCGATCACGTCGTCTTTCGCGAAGCCCGTGATCGCCTGGCCGCCGTTGCGGCCCGACGCGCCCCAGCCGGGCCGCTGCGCATCGATCACGGCGACGGACAGCCCGCGCGCGCGGCAGTCGAGCGCCGTCGACAGGCCCGCGAAACCGGCGCCGATCACGCAGACGTCGACGTCGATCGCATCCTCGAGGACCGGATCGTCGGCCAACGGCCGCGTGGCCGTTGCTTCGTAGTACGAGTCGCGCGCGAGCGCGTCGGCGCGGCGGGTAAAAGACTGTGTCATGAAACCGACTCCCTCGACAAGGCTGCACCCTGCACGCAGCCACCCTGAAAACGGCACGGGACGCCGTGCGTGCGGCACGGCGCCCCGCGCGTGCCGCATCAGAACGAATAGATGAACTGCGTCGCGAGCAGGTCGTTGGACTTGCCGTACGACCCGTCGTTGCGCAGGAACACCTTGTTGTTCGCCCAGTCGTGCCGGTATTCGACCTTCACGGTGATCTGCTGGGTCGGATAGAACAGCAGGTCGAGCGCGACGTCCTGGCGCACCGCGCCCTTGCACTCGAAGCCCAGGCCGCCGCCGGCCTTCGACTGCGCCAGGCAGTCCGCATCGACGCCAAAGCCGTTGCTCGGGTCCATCCCGTTGCCGTTCAGCGCGATACCGCCGCCGCCCCCGCCGTTCTTCGAGTTCGCGAGCAGGTCGTAGCGCAGCGTCACGCCCATGCGGCCGACCACCGGCGCGTTGAACTTGCGGTGCGCGAGCAGCGACAGCCCGTACCACTGCGCGAGGCCGCCGTTGAACGCCGCATGCTGCTGGCGGCCATAGTCGACTTCGGCGTTGTACTGAATGTCGGCGAGCGTGTAGGTCGCATCGAGTTCGCCGAAGAAGAACGAACCGTACGCGCTTGGCGCCGCGCCGCCCGGACCGTAGCTGACGGCGCCAGTGGTCGGGTCGATCGCGCTCGCCAGCGTCTGGCGCCCGATGTTGAACGACCCGCCGAGATCGAGCGCGCTCGACCACGTGTAGTCGGCGCGCGCGGTGAAGGTCGGCACCTTGTTGCTGGTGGTGATCGGGTCGCCGAGCGCATTGGTGCCCGTCTGCGTGACCGAACCGTAGGTGCGGTACTGCTCGTTGCCGAGGAAGAACTTCCACGCCCAGGCGCCCTTCGTGTAGTTCGCGCCGATACCGACGTAGCTGCCCGGATCGGAGAAATCGTACAGCAGGTTGTGCGTGAGCGTGAGCATCTGGTTCGACTGCTGCACTTCGTAGCCGCCGAAGCTCGGGATCAGGCCGGCGACCAGCGTCGTTTCCGCGGTGATCGGCACGTTGATCACCGCCGTGTTCAGCAGGTTGTCGGTGATCGAGCCGCGCGAGTTCTGCAGCAGCGTGATGCCGTTGCCGCGGTTCGGCATCAACGTGATCTCGGCCGACGGCGCCATCGGGCCGACGCCGAAGGTCTTCTTGATGTCGAGGTAGAGATCGCCGAACGTGCTGTTGAAGTAGTTGTACGCGTTCTCGTGGTTCGCGAACAGGAACGACGACGTGCCGGCCGCGCGGTTGTAGATGTAGGTCGGATCGATGTAGCCGGTGACCGACAGGCCGGCGAGCGGGCCGGTGTTGGCCGCGTCGGTCAGCGAGTCGACCTTCAGCTGCTGGTTCGCGATCTGCTGCTTCATTTCGCTGACCTCGTCGTTGGTCAGCGTCGCGCGTGCGCGGCCGTAATCCGGCGAACCCGGGTCGGCGGCGACCGCGACGGCGTTGCCGCCGCCGGCCGCACCGCCGCTCGCGCCGGACGTCGCGACGACACCCGCGCCGCCCGGCTTCGCGGCGAGCTGCGCCTGCATCGCCTTCATCTGTTTCTGCAGCGCCGCGACCTGCGCCTGCAGCGCCTTGATTTCGGCGGATGTCGAACCGGCCAGCGCGATGCCCGGCAGCGCGCCGGCCACCAGCAGGCAGATCAGTTTCTTCTTCATTGCGGATTCTCCTAGTCGTGCGCCTGTCAAATCGGGATCGAATCGCGCGCCCCCCCCTGGGGCAGCGCGTGTTGCTTGCATGCAGTGCTTGTTATCCTCGAAGCGGGAGACGAGCGGTCAAGCCGCCGCGAACGCGGCCTTCAAGTCGGCCATCCGGCGACGCTCGCGCGCGATCATCATCCGGTTCACGACGATCACGCCGATCGTCACGGCGGTGATGAACAGCGTCGCCAGTGCATTCATCTCCGGGTTCAGCCCCAGCCGCACGCGCGAGAACACCACCAGCGGCAGCGTCGTCGACCCCGGCCCGGACAGGAACGCCGACAGCACCAGATCGTCGATCGACAGCGTGAACGACAGCAGCCACCCCGACAGCAGCGCCTGCGAGATCAGCGGCAGCGTGACCACGAAGAACACCTTCAGCGGCGTGGCGCCGAGGTCGAGCGCGGCTTCCTCGAGCGACTTGTTCATCTCCTTCACGCGCGACTGCACGATGATCGCCACGTATGACACGCACAGCATCACGTGGCCGATCCAGATCGTCAGCATCCCGCGGCCCTTCGGCCAGCCGAACATCTGCTCGAGCGCGACGAACAGCAACAGCAGCGAGATCCCTTGGATCACCTCCGGAATCACCAGCGGCGCGTTGATCATCCCCGTGTACAGCGTGAAGCCCCTGAAGCGGCCGAAGCGCGCGAGCACGAAGCCGGCCCACGTGCCGATCACGACCGATGCGGTGGCCGTCAGCAGGCCGATCTTCAGCGACAGCCACGCGGCGGTCAGCAGCTCGTCGTCGTCCAGCAGCGCCGCGTACCACTTCAGCGAGAAGCCCGACCACACCGTGACCAGCTTCGACTCGTTGAACGAGTACACGACGAGGCTGATGATCGGGATGTACAGGAACAGGAAGCCGAAGGCGAGAACGCCCGTCGACAGCGGTTTGCTCGGCTTGATCATTTCGCGTCTCCCAGTTCCTTGACCTGGTAGTACTGGAACAGCGCCATCGGCACCAGCAACAGCAGCACCATCGCGACCGTCACCGCGGACGCCATCGGCCAGTCCATGTTGTTGAAGAATTCATCCCACATCACGCGGCCGATCATCAGCGTGTCGGCGCCGCCGAGCAGCTCCGGAATCACGTACTCGCCCACCGCCGGGATGAACACCAGCAGGCTGCCGGCGATGATCCCGTTCTTCGACAGCGGCAGCGTGATGCGCGTGAACGCGACCCACGGTTTCGCGCCGAGGTCGTACGCGGCTTCGAGCAGCGTCAGGTCCATCTTCACGAGGTGCGCATAGAGCGGCATCACCATGAACGGCAGGTACGAATAGACCATGCCGATATAGACGCCCGCATCGCTGTGGTAGAGCCGCAGCGGCGTGTGGATGATGCCGAGCGCGATCAGCGTGTGGTTCAGCAGGCCGTCGTCCTTCAGGATGCCGATCCATGCGTACACGCGGATCAGGAACGAGGTCCAGAACGGCAGCATCACGGCCATCATCAGCACGTTGCGGCGGTTCGGCTCCGAGCGCGCGATGTAGTACGCCATCGGATAGCCGATCAGCAAACACAGCACCGTCGACACGGCGGCCATCTTCAGCGAGCTGAGATAGGTCGCGATGTACAGGTCGTCCTGCAGCAGGAACGCGTAGTGCGACATCTGCAGCGCGAAGTGCACGACGCCGTCCTTGATTTCGACGAGCGACGTGTACGGCGGGATGCCCATGACCTGGTCGGCGAAGCTGATCTTCAGCACCAGCACGAACGGCAGCGCGAAGAACACGGCCAGCCACAGGAACGGCACGCCGATCGCGACGCCGCGGCCCGACGGCAGGAAGCGCGACAGCGCGGCGAAGCGGCCGCGGCGGGCATGACCCGCGCCGGTGCGCGCGGCGCCGGTCGACACCGGCGCGGAAGGGGTGGAAGCGGAGGTTCTCATCGTGGCGTCCTCACTGCGTCAGCACGACGCCGCTGGCCGGCGACCACGACACGAACACGTCGTCGTTCCACGCCGGCGCGCCGTCGTTCATCAGGTGCGAGCTCGACAGGTTCGACACCACCGTCTTGCCGCTCGGCAGGCGCACGTGGTACAGCGAATAGCTGCCCATGTACGCGATGTCGGTGACGACGCCGCGCGCCCAGTTGTGCTTCGAGCCCGGCTTCTCGCGCGATACGTGGATGCGCTCCGGGCGCACCGAGATGCCGACCGGCATCCCGAGCGGGCCGGTCACGCCGTGGCTCACGTACATGCGCGTTTCGAGGTCGTCGCTTTCGACGAAGATGTGATCGGGCTCGTCCTCGACCACGCGCCCCTCGAACAGGTTGGTCGAGCCGATGAATTCGGCGGAGAAGCGGCTGTTCGGGTATTCGTAGACTTCGCCGGGCGAGCCGATCTGCACGATCTTGCCCTCGCTCATCACCGCGAGGCGGCTCGCCATCGTCATCGCCTCTTCCTGGTCGTGCGTGACCATCACGCAGGTCACGTCGACCTTCTCGATGATGTTCACGAGTTCGAGCTGGGTCTTCTGGCGAATCTTCTTGTCGAGCGCGGACATCGGCTCGTCGAGCAGCAGCAGCTTCGGGCGCTTCACCAGCGAGCGGGCCAGCGCGACGCGCTGCTGCTGGCCGCCGGACAGCTGATGCGGCTTGCGCTTCGCATACTTGCTCATCTGCACGAGCGCGAGCGCGTCGGCCACGCGCTCCTTGATCTCGTTTTTCGGCGTGCCTTCCTGTTTCAGGCCGAACGCGACGTTCGATTCGACCGTCATGTGCGGGAACAGCGCGTACGACTGGAACATCATGTTGACCGGGCGGCGGTACGGCGGCAGCGACGCGAGGTCCTCGCCGTCGACGAAGATCTTGCCGGAGGTGGCCGTTTCCAGCCCGGCGAGCATGCGCAGCAGCGTGGACTTGCCGCAGCCCGAGCTGCCGAGCAGCGCGAACAGCTCGTTCTTCGCGATCGTCAGGTTCACGTTGTCGACGGCCGTGCTGTCGCCGAATTTCTTCACGACGTTTTCGATGCGCACGAATGCGTCGTTTTGCATACGGGGCGCGGCGGCCGGTTGGGTCTGGCGTGCAGCAGCGGAAGAGGGTATCGATTGCATGGGAGTCACCATTCGTTCTTCACGGATTGCAGGCGTGAGCGTCCCCGCGCGAGGCGCGCAACGCGACTCGCGAGCAACGGCTCGTGCCGGATGGAACAGGGCGCGCGGTACGCGCGGGCGGACGGAGGTCCGCGAATTTCAGGCGGGCAGGCGTACCGCGATGCCTGCGCCGCCGTGATGCATGGCGATCAGTGGCCCGTCTTCAACTGGGCCCACAGACGGTTCTCGAGGCGCAGGATGTCGGCCGGCATCGGCTTCATCAGCACCATCTTCTTCAGCACGTCTTCGGGCGGATAGACGGTCGGGTCCTGCGCGACGGCCGGCGTGACGAATTGATGCGCGGCCTTGTTCGCGGTCGGGTAGAACACCGTGTTGGTGATCGCCGCGTTGACCTTCGGATCGGAAATGTAGTTGATCCACTTCAGCGCGGCCTCGGGATGCGGCGCATCCTTCGGGATCACCATCACGTCGAACCACAGCAGGCCGCCTTCCTTCGGATTCGAGAACTTGATGTCGTACGAACGCTTCGCTTCCGCCGAGCGACGGTGCGCGATGCCGACGTCGCCCGACCAGCCGAGCACGACGCACACGTCGTTGTTCGCGAGGTCGTTGATGTAGCCGGACGAGTTGAACTGGGTGATGTACGGGCGGACTTTCTTCAGGACTTCGAACGCAGCCTGGTAGTCGCCGGGGTTCTTGCTGTTCGGGTCCTTGCCCATGTACTGCAGCGTGGCGGCGAACACGTCGACGGCCTGGTCGAGGAACGACACGCCGCAGCTCTTCAGCTTCTCCATGTTGGCCGGGTCGAACACCAGCGCCCAGCTGTCGACCGGCGCCTTGTCGCCGAGCGCCTTCTTCACCGCCTGCGCGTTGTAGCCGATGCCGTCGGTGCCGTAGGCCCAGGGCACGCCGTACTGGTTGCCCGGGTCGGCATCCGAGATCATCTTCATCAGCAGCGGGTCGAGGTTCGCGAGGTTCGGAATCTTCGACTTGTCGAGCTTCTGGTACACGCCGGCCTGGATCTGCTTGGCCATGTAGTTCGAGGTCGGCACGACGATGTCGTAGCCCGAACTGCCGGCGAGCAGCTTCGCCTGGAGCGTGTCGTCGCTGTCGTAGTTGTCGTACTTGACGTGAATACCCGTCTGCTTCTGGAAGTTCGGGATCGTGTCCGGCGCGATGTAGTCGGACCAGTTGTAGACGTTCAGCTCGTCGGCATGCGCCGACGGGCTGGCGACCGACGTGAGCGCGGCCGCGGCGGCGAGGGCGGCGACGGAACAGGCTTGGCGAAGAATGCAGGCACGCATGGTGGAATTCCCTTGAGTGATGGCGGCGTGCGGCGCCCGCCGCACGCCTGTAGGCAAAACCGTTACGAAACGCCCAGTTGCCGGGCGGTGGCATCGACGGCCTTCTTCGCCTTCGACACGAGTTCATCGATTTCCTGGCGCGAGATCACGAGCGGCGGCGACAGCAGCATCCGGTCGCCGGTCGCGCGCATGATCAGGTTGCCGTTGAAGCAGAAGTCGCGGCAGATCGTGCCGACGTCGCCCCCGTTCGCGAAGCGGCGGCGTTCGGCCGGCGCTTCGGCGAGTTGCAGGCTCGCGACCATCCCGTGGCCGTGCACTTCGCCGACGATCGGATGACGCGCGAAGGTTTCGCGCATCAGCGCCTGGAAGTACGGGCCGGTGTCGGTCTTCACCCGCTCGACGATCCCCTCGTCGCGCAGCAGCTTCAGGTTCGCGACCGCGACGGCCGCCGCCACCGGGTGACCCGAGTACGTGAGGCCGTGATTGAATTCGCCGTTGTCGATGATCGGGCGCGCGACGCGCTCATGAATGCCGACCGCGCCCATCGGCACGTAGCCCGACGTCAGGCCCTTCGCCATCGTGATCAGGTCCGGCTCGAAGCCGAAGTGCTGGTGCGCGAACCATTCGCCGGTACGGCCGAAGCCGCCGATCACTTCGTCGGCGACCAGCAGGATGTCGTACTTGCGGCAGATCCGCTGGATCTCCGGCCAGTACGTCGACGGCGGGAAGATCACGCCGCCCGCGCCCTGGAACGGCTCGCCGATGAACGCCGCGACGTTCTCCGCGCCGAGTTCGAGGATCTTCGCTTCGAGCTGCTGCGCGCGGGCGAGGCCGAATGCTTCGGGCGTCTCGCCGGCTGCCGCTTCGCCGAAGAAATACGGCTGATCGATGTGCACGATGTGCTCGACCTTCGACGGCATCTGCTCGTGCATGTAGCCCATCCCGCCGAGCGTGCCCCCCGCGATCGTCGAGCCGTGATAGCCGTTCTTGCGCGAGATCACGACCTTCTTCTGCGGCTTGCCTTGCACGCGCCAGTACTGATGCACGAGACGCAGCACGGTGTCGTTGCCTTCCGAGCCGCTGTTGCAATAGAAGAAGTGGTTGAAGCCGGCGGGCGTGACTTCCGCGAGCATCGCGGAAAGCTCGATCACCGGCGGATGCGTGGTCTTGAAGAACGTGTTGTAGAACGGCAGTTCCTGGATCTGGCGATACGCGGCGTCGGCGAGCTCCTTGCGGCCGTAGCCGACGTTCACGCACCACAGGCCGGCCATCCCGTCGATCACCTTGTTGCCGTCCGAGTCCCACAGATAGACGCCGTCGGCCTTCACGATCACGCGGCTGCCAGCGCGGTTGAGCGCGCCCATGTCGGAGAACGGGTGAATGTGGTGCGCGGCGTCGAGCGCGCGGTATTCGGCGGTCGTGCGTGCCTGCGTCGCGCGCGGCGCGGCGGCCGCGGCGCTCGGCGCGGCCGGCTGGACCCAGGCAGATTCGTTGCGGTAAGTCATGTTTCCTCCGTGATTCCGTATGCGGTTGGCACGCTTACACGTGCAGCAGCAGATGGCGGCGTTCCCACGAGCTGATCACGCGGAAGAACGCTTCGTATTCGGTTTCCTTCAGCGCGAAGTACGCCTTGAGGAACTTGGGCCCGAGGATCTCGCCGAGCGGCTCGCACGCGGCCATCAGCGTCAGCCCTTCCTCGAGGTTGCGCGGCAGCTGGTACGGCAGGCTGTAGCCGTCGCTCACCAGCGGCTCAGTCGGCTCCAGGCGCTGCGTCATGCCGAGATAGCCGGCCGCCAGCGTCGCCGCGAGCGCGAGGTACGGATTGCAGTCGACACCGGGGATGCGGTTTTCGATGCGGCGCGCGGCCGGGCCGGAATGCGGAATGCGGAACCCCACCGTGCGGTTGTCGTAGCCCCACTGCACGTTGATCGGCGCGGCCATGAAGCGCGACAGGCGGCGGTACGAATTGATGTACGGCGCGAAGATCGGCATCAGCGCCGGCGTGTACTTCTGCAGCCCCGCGAGGTAGTTGTAGAACATCGACGTCGCGCCGCCGGTCTCCGGTGACGTGAACAGGTTCTGCCCCGTTTCCTCGTCGACGATGCTCTGGTGCACGTGCATCGCCGAGCCCGGTTCGTCTTCCATCGGCTTGGCCATGAACGTCGCGTACATGTTGTGACGCAGCGCGGCCTCGCGCACCGTGCGCTTGAACAGGAACACCTGGTCGGCCAGCGACAGCGCGTCGCCGTGCATGAAGTTGATCTCCATCTGCGCGGCGCCGACTTCGTGGATCAGCGTGTCGATGTCGAGGTTCTGCGCTTCGCAGTACTCGTAGATGTCCTCGAACAGCGGATCGAATTCGTTGACGGCCTCGATCGAATACGACTGGCGGCCCGTTTCAGGGCGGCCCGTGCGACCGACCGGCGGGCGCAGCGGCAGGTCGGGGTCCTTGTTCATGTCGACCAGGTAGAACTCGAGCTCCGGCGCCACGACCGGTTTCCAGCCCTTCGCCTTGTACAGGTCGAGCACGCGGCGCAGCACGTAGCGCGGCGAGATCTCGACCGGCGAGCCGTCGAAATGCACGCAATCGTGGATCACCTGCGCGGTCGGGTCCACGGCCCACGGGATCAGGCGGATCGTCGACGTGTCGGGCACACACACCATGTCGGGGTCGGTCACGCCGGTGAGCGAGCCGTCTTCCGGATAGTCGCCGGTGACGGTCTGCACCATCACGGCTTGCGGCAGGCGCATCGATTCGCCGGACGTGAACTTGTTGCGCGGCGTGATCTTGCCGCGCGCGATGCCGGCCATGTCGGGAATGATCGCTTCGATCTCGGTGATCCGGTGCTGCTTCAGAAAGTCTTCGATGTCTTGCATGTCTGTTCTCGTTGTCTGGTGGGCGCGCTCAGGCGAGCGCGGCGGCGGCCATGGCGCGCGTGCGGGCGGCGCGGCGGGCGCGGCAGGCATCGCCGAAGGCGCGGAAGATCGCGCTCGACAGCGGGTCCTGCGCATGCCGCCATTCCGGATGCCACTGCACGGCCAGCGCGAAAGCCGGTGCGTCGACGACGCTCACGGCCTCGATCAACCCATCCGGCGCGACCGCCTCGATGGCGAGGCCGGAGCCGAGCTGCGCGATGCCCTGCTTGTGCAGCGAGTTCACGTGCACTTCGTCGCGGCCGCCGGCGAGCGCATGCAGCTTGCCGCCGGGCGTCAGGCGCACGACGTGCGCGGGGCCGTATTGCGTGTCCATCGGCGCGTCGTCGTCCTCGCGGTGATCGGCGAAGCCGGGCACTTCATGCACGCGCTGGTGCAGCGTGCCGCCGCAGACGACGTTCAACTCCTGGAAGCCGCGGCACACGGCGAGCACGGGCACGCCGGCGACGATGGCCGCGCGCAGCAGCGGCAGCGTCGTCGCGTCGCGCGCCGGGTCGTGCTTCGTGCCCGGTGCGCTCGGTTCGCCGCCATAGAGATGCGGCTCGACGTTCGAGTAGCTGCCGGTAAACAGCAGCCCGTCGACCGCGTCGAGCACGTCGGCGCTCGACTGGCGCTCGCCGAGGGCCGGCAGCACCATCGCGAGCGCATGCGCGCCGTCGACGATCGCGGCGACGTACTTGTCGCCGACCGTATGCGACGCGTGCGCGCCGATCTGGGTGAGGTCGGCGGTGATGCCGACGAGAGGTTTCCTTTCCATGACGTCTTCAGTAATCCGTAGGGACGTGACGTGCACCGAGCCGGATGCGGCAAAACGCAGGCGCGACACGACCCCGCAGCCGGGCGCAAGGCGCACGGCCGCTGGTGAATGGGCGCAACGGGATGGCGTGGCGATCCGCGCTGCGCGCGACGGTCAGGCCGTCGTTCGTTTCATTGCGATACGCGACGCGGCAATGCATGCGCGAACGCGTGCCGTCACCGCACGGACGATGCGGTTGGCGAATCGACAGAAAAAACGAACGACGTGAAGAAAGGAGAGGCGCTACGGCAGCAGCGACGCCACTTCGTCGGTATCGACGGCGACGAATGCGCGTGCGGAAACGGCGTTGTGGCGCCGAACGGAACGACGGGACAGGATGGTGTAGATCGACAGGTGAAGCAGGCGAGGACTATGCCAGCCGCAACTGCCGTCGGAAGCGGGAACGGCGCTGCGCAAACTTCGCACATCGCCTCGATCCCACCTCACCAGAGGGCCACGGACTCTCACGATTACACTCGACTGGTTTGTTGAAAGTATTGAACACCCGATCGTTTCGACGCGCTGGGCGTTTAAAATAATCAAGGTGCCGGCCCCGCATCATTTACATTCCGGGGCATCGAATTGTTGCGTTGCGATAACGCTTTTCGATGCCTGTGAAAGCCTGATGACGCTGACCTGAGAGCCAGCATATACGAGCCAATAACGGCGTCAAATGTTTTTTTAAGGTCCTGCATCAGGGCTTTCCCGAGCGTGAAAACAAAAGATTCATAAAAGGAATAATCGACACGGTGTCCATTATTTCGAACGCCTTTCAGGGTTTTCCCCGCTGATGTGCGGCATAAAGTGATTAGAATATTCAACGGCAGTCCACCGCGTCGTTTCACTTTGTCATCGCACTTATCGTGTCCGAAACCGAATCGATGTCCACCGAAGTCGCCGAGCGCCTGCGTTTCGTGCGCAACAAGCATGGCCTGTCGCAGCGCGAACTCGCGAAGCGCGCCGGCGTCACCAACGGCACGATCTCGCTGATCGAACAGGGCCGCGTGAGCCCGTCGGTCGGCTCGCTGAAGAAGCTGCTCGAATGCATCCCGATGAGTCTCGCGGAATTCTTCACGTTCGAGCTCGTCGAATCGCGCGCGGTCGTGTCGCGTCGCGACGAGATGCCGAACCTCGGCAACGAGTCGCTCGCGTTTCATCTGGTCGGTGCGAACGTGAAGGATCGCAACATGTGCATCCTGCGCGAGATCTATCAGCCGCTGGCCGACACGGGGCCCGAGATGCTGGTGCACGCGGGGCACGAGGGCGGTGTCGTCGTGTCGGGCCGGCTCGAGCTGACCGTCGATAGTGCGACGTGGCTGCTCGACCCCGGAGACGGCTACTACTTCGAGAGCCGTTTGCCGCATCGTTTTCGCAATCCCAGCGCGGAACTGATCTGCGAGGTCGTCTCGGCCAATTCGCCGGCGACCTTCTGACCGCGCGTCACCGCATTCGCTGCAGGCCGGCAGCGTGCCACCCGCACGGCGTGCCGCATCGCGAATGCCCCAACATTGAGGCATCCTGATGAACAAGTTGACTTTGGCTGACTGGCAACACAAGGCGGCGTCGCTCGAGATCGAAGGGCGCGCATTCATCGACGGCGCGTCGCGCGACGCGCACGGCGGCAAGACGTTCGACTGCGTGAGCCCGATCGACGGCCGCGTGCTGGCGAAGGTCGCCGACTGCGGCGAAGCGGACGTGAACGCGGCCGTCGCGGCGGCCCGCCGCGCATTCGACGCGGGTGTGTGGGCCGGCTTGAATCCGCGCGAGCGCAAGGCCGTGCTGCTGCGCTGGGCCGCGCTGATGCGCGCGCATCTCGACGAACTGTCGCTGCTCGAGACGCTCGACGCGGGCAAGCCGATCGGCGACACGACGACGGTCGACGTGCCGGGCGCCGCGTACTGCGTCGAATGGTTTGCGGAAGCGATCGACAAGGTCGGCGGCGAGGTCGCGCCGGCCGATCATCATCTCGTCGGCCTCGTCACGCGCGAGCCGGTCGGCGTGGTGGCCGCCGTCGTGCCGTGGAACTTCCCGATCCTGATGGCCGCATGGAAATTCGGCCCCGCGCTCGCGGCCGGCAACAGCGTCGTGCTGAAGCCGTCGGAGAAATCGCCGCTGACCGCGATCCGCGTCGCGCAGCTCGCGTTCGAGGCCGGCATTCCGGCCGGCGTGTTCAACGTCGTGCCGGGCGCGGGCGAACCGGGCAAGCTGCTCGCGCTGCATCGCGACGTCGACTGCATCGCGTTCACGGGCTCGACGGCGGTCGGCAAGCTGATCATGCAGTACGCGGCGCAGTCGAACCTGAAGCGCGCGTGGCTCGAGCTCGGCGGCAAGTCGCCGAACATCGTGCTGCCCGATTGCCCCGATCTCGACCGCGCGGCGCAGACGGCGGCCGGCGCGATCTTCTACAACATGGGCGAGATGTGCACGGCCGGCTCGCGGCTGCTCGTGCATCGCGACATCAAGGACGCGTTCATCGAGAAGCTCGTCGCGGCCGCCCGCGCGTACGTGCCGGGCAATCCGCTCGATCCGTCGGTATCGATGGGTGCGATCGTCGACGGCATCCAGCTCGAGCGCGTGCTGGGTTACATCGAAGCGGGGCGCGGCGAAGGTCGGCTCGTCACGGGCGGTGCGCGCGTGAACGCGGAAACGGGCGGCTTCTACGTGGAGCCGACGGTGTTCGAGGTGAAGCCCGATGCGAAGATCGCGCGCGAGGAAATCTTCGGGCCCGTGCTGTCGGTGATCGTGTTCGACGACGTCGACGAGGCCGTGCGGATCGCGAACGACACCGAATACGGGCTGGCCGCGGCCGTGTGGACGTCGAACCTGACGACCGCGCACGACGTGTCGCGCCGGCTGCGTGCGGGCACCGTGTGGGTGAACTGCTATGACGAGGGCGGCGACATGAACTTCCCGTTCGGCGGCTACAAGCAGTCGGGCAACGGTCGCGACAAGTCGCTGCATGCGCTCGAGAAGTACACGGAACTGAAGTCGACGCTGATCCGGCTGCGCTGACGCGATACCGGGGCGGGCGCGTCGCCGTGCGGCGCCGCGCCCGCGGCCTTCGGCGCGCGTTACGCGGTGCGCAGCGCGGGATGGAAGCCGGCGGCCTCGATGATCGACTGCACGCGCTCGGCGCCTTGCGCCGAGTCGACCTTGACGATCTTCGCCGCGACGTCGATGTCGAGCTTCGCGGCGGGGTCCGCGGCCGTCACCGCGCGCGTGATGGCGTTGGCGCAGCCGCCGCAGGTCATGTCCTGGACTTCGAATTCCATCGTGTTCTCCCGGGTTGATGGTTGACGAATAGATTCAGCATGAAGCTTGCCATGGTGGGAAGGTCAAGCGCCGCATGCGGCGACGTGCATCGCATCAGTCATTTGTAATGCTGAGGTCTGACGAATAGTCATTCGCGTGCGCGCGTCAGTCCGAATTTTTCCCGATTGACGACCGCCCATTATCGGCGAAATCCGGCGGAGCCTTGCGCGGCAACGGGCGTGCGGGATCGACTGCCCACGATCTCCCTGAGCGGAGTAAGGGTACTCCGAGGTGAAAATGCGAATCGATCTTAGTATCGATTCCCTTCGATATTTCAAACCATTTCAAACCATTACGCACATGACCCGTTTCGCTCTCGGTTTCGCACTGGCCCTGCTGGGCGCCTCGGCAACGTCCGCCTTCGCTGCCGACGACATCGTCAACCTGACGCTGAAGGACCACAAGTTCTCGCCCGATGGCGTGACGATTCCCGCTGGCAAGAAGGTGAAATTCGTCGTGAAGAACCTCGACGCGACGCCCGCGGAATTCGAGAGCGACGACTTCAAGGCCGAGAAGGTCGTGCCGGCCGGCAAGTCGGTCGAGATCCTGGTCGGGCCGCTGAAGGCGGGGACCTACGAGTTCCACGACGAGTATCACGAAGCGCAGTCGAAGACGCACCTGACCGTCAAGTAAGCCGATACCGACATGCTGTCTACCGCCCTGATCGTCTTTCGTGAAGTGCTCGAGGCCGCGCTGGTGGTCTCGATCGTGATGGCCGCCACGAAGGGCGTGCCGCGGCGCGGCTGGTGGGTGGGCGGCGGGCTGGTCGGCGGCGTGGTCGGCGCCGGCCTGATCGCGGCGTTCGCCGACGTGATCTCGCAATGGGCTTCGGGCATGGGCCAGGAAGTCTTCAACGCGGGCGTGATGTTCGTCGCGACGCTGATGCTCGCGTGGCATTGCATCTGGATGAGCCGGCACGGCCGCGAAATGGCGCTGCACATGGGCGAGGTCGGCCGGGCGGTCGCGGCCGGCAGTCGGCCGCTGACCGGGCTCGCGATCGTGGTCGGCGTCGCGGTGTTGCGCGAAGGCTCCGAGGCCGTGCTGTTCCTGTACGGGATCGCGGCGGGCGATCCGGGCCAGACGCCGCAGATGCTCGTCGGCGGGCTGCTCGGCGTGCTCGGCGGGGCGGGGCTCGGCTACGCGATGTACGCGGGCCTGCTGCAGATTCCGTTGAAGCGCCTGTTCTCCGTCACCAACGCGCTGATCGTGCTGCTCGCCGCGGGCATGGCGAGCCAGTGCGTCGGCTTCCTGCTGGCGGCCGGCCTCGTGCCGTCGTGGGGCGATGCGGTCTGGGACACGTCGTGGCTGCTCAAGGAATCGAGCATCGTCGGCAAGGCGCTGCATACGCTGATCGGCTATACCGCGCGGCCGGCGGGCATCCAGATCGCCGCGTACGTCGCGACGCTGGTCGCGATCGTCGTGCTGACACGGCTCGTCGGCCGGCCGCAGCAGACGGTGAGGCCGCCGCACGCCGCTGCGTGAGTGTTGCCGGGTTTCCGGGTTCGAATGAAAGAAGGGGCGTCATGGACGCCCCTTCTTTCATTTGCGGTGCGCGACGCGCCTGCGCTCGCTCAGCTGTGGTTGTCGATCCACGCGCGTGCCCATTCGAGCCCGGCATCGCGCGCGTCGTCTTCGGTATCGAACACGCCGAGCACGCCCGACGCCTCGACGAGTCGGTTGTTCTGCGTGATCGTGCCGCTCGCCGCGAAGCGCTCGGGCTGCATGATCTCGTCCTGCTGCAGGATCGCGTGGCCCCAGATCTGGTAGCCGTGGTAGGTCTGCGCTTCCATTATCGAGTCACCTCCGCCGAGCGGCCGTGCGTGCCGACCTGCAGCACGTTGCCGTCCGGCGTGTATTGACGCGGGATGTCGGAGAAGGTGAGCGCGCGCGTCGCGTCCGGCGCGGCCGGCTGCATCACCGTGAGACGCCCGGGCGCCGGTTGCGCGACGGGGCGCGGGGCGGCACGGGTTTCGGTCGCGGTGGCGGTCGGGCGGTGCGAGCCCGCTTTCACGGCCTGCGCGACGCGACGCTTGGGCGGTTTCGCGGCGGCTTTCGGCGTGGCGCTCGCGTGCTTCTCCGCGCTCTTGCCGGTACGCGCGTCGGCGCCCGGATGGGCAGTCGGCGTACGGGCATCCGGCGTACGGGCTGCCGGCTGCCGCGCCTCGGGCGGGTTCCAGACCTCGACATAGTGCTCGGCGGCCCAGCCCGTCGACGCGAACGTCAGCGCCAGCAATCCGCATCCAAACAGTCTTACCATTGTCTCTCCGTCATATTCGTTGCGGCGCGTCCGGTCGGGGCCGTGCAGGGGCATTCGGGGAAGCCGGCTCAGGAGAACACCTCGAGCCCGTGTTTCTCGACGATCTGGAGCATGCGCGCGGCGATGCCGCTCGGCCGCTTGTCGCCCTGTTCCCATTGGCGGATCGTCGACGTCGTCGTGTTCAGGTAGAGCGCGAACACGCTCTGGCTGACGTTGACCGACTTGCGGATGCGGGCGATCGCTTCCGGATCGAACTGCGGCGCGGCTTCGATGCAGAGATCGTCGTATTCCCGCATCGTCTTCTTGTCGATCAGTTGCGCACGATACAGGCCGGACGCGGCGCTGTGGATCGCCTCCGTCGCATCGCTCTTGAATCGACTCTTAGCCATTGCAAATCTCCACAAGCTCTTTCAGTGCGACCAGCGTCGCGATGTCGCTGTCGGTGTGTCGACCTACGTCCGCGGCGAGCTTTCTGAACGCGCGCAGTTCGCATGCGTCGATGTTGTCGTGGTCGCATTTCGCGAACAGGAACACGAACACCCACGTGTGCCCGACCTTGCCCAGCACGATCCCGCGCTGCCGATTGCCGTCGAGGCGCTTTTTCCAGACGTTGCCGCCGAGATCGACGCCCTGGCCGCGGGCCAGTTCCCGCACCGCGCGGCAGAGCTCGCCATCGGCGATTCCCGCTTTCCCGGCTGCCTTGTGAAACCACTTCGTCTTGAAGACGCGTCGTACGGAAGCAGACATGTCGAGCCGGTCAAGTTAGCACAGGATTATATACCACTACGTGGTACATATTTCGACCTGGCCAAACGGCCTGCCTCGCACCCGCAAGCGGTCGGGAGGGCCCGGCGAGGGCCCTCCCGTTGCCGCGTATTACTCCACCGTCACCGATTTCGCGAGGTTGCGCGGCTTGTCGACGTCGGTGCCGCGCGCACACGCGGTGTGATACGCGAGCAGTTGCAGCGGCACGACGTGCAGGATCGGCGACAGTTGCCCGTAGTGCTCCGGCATCCGGATCACGTGCAGGCCGTCGTCGTTGACGATCTGCGTGTCGGCATCGGCGAACACGTAGAGCTCGCCGCCGCGCGCACGCACTTCCTGCATGTTCGACTTCAGCTTCTCGAGCAGCGTGTCGTTCGGCGCGACCGTGACGACCGGCATCGCTTCCGTGACGAGCGCGAGCGGCCCGTGCTTCAGTTCGCCGGCCGGATAGGCCTCGGCGTGGATGTACGAGATTTCCTTCAGCTTCAACGCGCCTTCGAGCGCGATCGGGTAGTGCAGCCCGCGGCCGAGGAACAGCGCGTTTTCCTTGCGCGCGAATTCCTCCGACCACGCGATGATCTGCGGCTCGAGCGCGAGCACGCTGTTCAGCGCGGCCGGCAGATGGCGCAGCTCCTTCAGGAATTGCGCTTCCTGCGCGGCATCGACGTGCCCGCGCAGCTTGCCGAGCGTCGCGGCCAGCACGAACAGCGCGACGAGCTGGGTCGTGAATGCCTTCGTCGACGCGACGCCGATCTCGGTGCCCGCGTGCGTCAGGAACTGCATTTCGGTCAGGCGCACCATCGCGCTCGTCGCGACGTTGCAGACCGCGAGCGTGTGCGTGTGGCCGAGCGACTGCGCATGCTTGAGCGCGGCCAGCGTATCGGCCGTCTCGCCCGACTGCGAGATCACCAGCACGAGCTGGCGCGGGTTCGGCACCGACTCGCGATAGCGGTATTCGCTGGCGATCTCGACCTGGGTCGGGATCTTCGCGATCGATTCGAGCCAGTACTTCGCGGTGAGGCCCGAGTAGTAGCTCGTGCCGCACGCGAGGATCAGCAGGCTGTCGATGTCCGCGAACGCGGCGGGCGCGGCGTCGCCGAACAGCGTCGCGTCGAAGGCTTCCGTCTGCGGCACCGTGTCGCCGATCGCGCGCGGCTGCTCGAAGATTTCCTTCTGCATGAAGTGGCGATAGGGGCCGAGCTCGACCGCGCCGCCGTATGCGCTGACCACGCGGATTTCGCGCTGCACGGTGGCGCCGTGGCGATCGACGATCGTCACGCCGTCGAGCGACAGCTCGCACACGTCGCCTTCCTCGAGGAACGTGAAGCGGTCGGTGCTGCCCGCGAGCGCGAGCGCATCGGACGCGAGGAAGTTCTCGCCGTCGCCGTGACCGACGACGAGCGGCGAACCCTGGCGCGCGCCGACGACGGTGTGCGGCTGGTCCTTGTGGATCACGGCGATCGCGTATGCACCGTGCAGCTGCTGCACGGCTTCGCGCACCGCGTCGAACAGGTTGCCGCGGTACAGGCTGTGCACGAGGTGCGCGATCACTTCGGTGTCGGTCTGCGACACGAATTCGTAGCCCTTGGCCCGCAGCGCGTCGCGCAGCGGCTCGAAGTTCTCGATGATGCCGTTGTGCACGAGCGCGAGCGCGTTCGACGAGAAGATCGGGTGCGCGTTGTGCGTGACGGGCGCGCCGTGGGTGGCCCAGCGCGTGTGCGCGACGCCCGTCGTGCCTTCGAGGTGCGTCTCGCGCACCTGCGTGTCGAGATCGGCAACGCGCGCGACGCTGCGCGCGCGCTTCGGTGCGCCCGGCTCGAGCACGGCGACGCCGCACGAGTCGTAGCCACGGTATTCGAGGCGCCGCAATCCTTCGATCAGCACCGGAACGATATTACGCTGCGCAACTGCGCCGACAATGCCGCACATGAATGGTCAATCCTGTCAGTCGAAGCGGGCGCCGCGTGGGCGCCCGCAAAAGGTTCAGCTCTTCTTCTTGACCGGGCGGACGTAGCCGCTCTTCGCGGTCTGCGTCTTCTCGTTCAACGCGAGGACGCCCTCGGCCACGTCCTTCCAGATCGTCGTGCCGGCGGCGATCGTCACGCCGCGGCCGACGCGCACGGGCGCGACGAGCTGCGTGTCGGAGCCGACGAACACGTCGTCCTCGATCACGGTGCGGAACTTGTTCGCGCCGTCGTAGTTGCAGGTGATCGTGCCCGCGCCGATGTTCACGCGCGCGCCGATGTCGGCGTCGCCGATGTACGTGAGGTGGTTCGCCTTCGAGCCGTGGCCGATCACCGCGTTCTTCACCTCGACGAAGTTGCCGACGTGCGCTTCGTCCGCGAGCTGCGCGCCGGGGCGCAGCCGCGCGTACGGGCCGATCACGGTGTTCGCGCCGAGTTCGGCGCCGTCGATGTGCGTGAATGCGTCGATGCGCGTGCCGGCGCCGACCGACGCGTTGCGGATCACGCAGTTCGCGCCGATCGTCACGTTGTCGGCGAGCGTCACGTTGCCTTCGAACACGCAGTTCACGTCGATCGACACGTCGCGGCCGCAGCGCAGCGTGCCGCGCACGTCGACGCGCGCCGGATCGGCGAGCGTGACGCCGTCGACGAGCAGCGCGTCGGCGACGTTGCGCTGGTGAATGCGCTCGAGCTCCGCGAGCTGCGCCTTGCTGTTCACGCCGAGCGTTTCCCATTCGTCGTCGGGCTGCGACGTGACGACCTCGAAGCCGGCCTCGATCGCGAGTTCGACGACGTCGGTCAGGTAGTACTCGCCCTGCGCGTTTTCGTTCTTCAGCGCGCCGAGCCACATCGACAGCTGCGCCGTGGGCGTGACGATGATGCCGGTGTTGATCTCGGCGATCTTCAGCTCGTCCGGCGACGCATCCTTCTGCTCGACGATGCGCGTGACGAAGCCGGCCGCGTCGCGCACGATGCGGCCGTAGCCGGTCGGGTCGTCGAGCGTGACGGTGAGGATGCCGTAGCGGCCGTCGCGCGCGGCATCGACGAGACGCTGCAGCGTCGACGCACGGGTGAGCGGCACGTCGCCGTACAGCACGAGCGTCGGTTGCGCGGGATCGAGGAGCGGCAGCGCCTGGCGCACCGCGTGGCCGGTGCCGAGCTGCTCGGCCTGCACCGCGAACTGGACGTCGGGTGCGGCGACCGCAGCCTGAACCTGCTCGGCGCCGTGGCCGACGACGACGACGAGCCGGGATGGCTGCAGCGTGCGCGCGGTGTCGATGACGTGGGAGAGGAGCGGCCTGCCGGCCAGCGGGTGAAGCACTTTCGGCAGCGCGGAACGCATGCGCTTGCCGGTGCCTGCCGCCAAAATCACGATATTCATGGCGCGCGCGTGGGTCAGAGTTCGAAGCCGTCCATTTTAGCATGCGGCCCTTGTCGCTCCGGGCCTGTCGCGGCGGGGCGACAACGCCGAAACGAGGCCGCCGGCCCCGGTTTCGGCGGGTGTTCAGTCCCTGCTTACAGGTCGTCGAACTGGACGATCGAGATCGGTCGGGCGGCGCCCGGCGCCGCTGAGTCGTCACCCGATGCGCACGGTTCCTCGTCGAACGCGATGTCGCCTTGCGGATCGGCTTCGCCGGTGGCGCGCAGCGACTGGAACGGGTACAGCGTCGTGTCCATCAGGTGCGACGGCACGACCTTCGCGAGCGCGTTGAACATGTTCTCGACGCGGCCCGGGAAGCGCTTGTCCCAGTCGCGGATCAGCGCCTTCATTTCCGCGCGCTTCAGGTTCGGCTGGCTGCCGCACAGGTTGCACGGGATGATCGGGAATTCGCGCAGCTCCGCGTATTTCTCGAGATCGGTTTCCTTCACGTACGCGAGCGGGCGGATCACGATGTTCTTGCCGTCGTCCGACTGCAGCTTCGGCGGCATTCCCTTCAGCTTGCCACCGTAGAACATGTTCAGCAGCAGCGTCTGCACGATGTCGTCGCGATGATGGCCGAGCGCGATCTTGGTCGCGCCGAGCTCGCCGGCCACGCGGTACAGGATGCCGCGGCGCAGCCGCGAGCACAGCGAGCACGTCGTCTTGCCTTCCGGCACAAGCCGCTTGACGATGCTGTAGGTGTCCTGGTTCTCGATGTGGAACGGCACGCCGACCTGCTTCAGGTATTCGGGCAGCACGTGCTCGGGGAAGCCCGGCTGCTTCTGGTCGAGGTTCACCGCGACGATGTCGAAGTCGATCGGCGCGCGTTCGCGCAGGCGCAGCAGCACGTCGAGCATCGCGTAACTGTCCTTGCCGCCCGACAGGCACACCATCACCTTGTCGCCCTGCTCGATCATGTTGTAGTCGCCGATCGCCTGGCCGACCTGGCGCACGATCCGCTTGAACAGCTTGTTGTTCTCGTACGCTTCCTTCTGCTCGCGGCGTGTCAGCGCGGGGCGGCCGGTCGGCGCGGCGGCGTCGTCCAGCGTGGCGGCGTCGGCCGTCGTGTCGTTCATGTGGGGGGCGTTCATTGGCGCTCCTCGTCCTTGATGCGAAAGACTTCGACGCCGACGGCGTCGCAGTCCGGATAGGCGTCCGGTTTCTCGGTACGGACACGTACCGCGCGCACGGTATCGTGCGCCAGCAGGTGCGCGGCGATCGAATCGCACAGCGTTTCCTGCAGGTGGATGTGGCCGCGCGCCAGGCTCTGCGCGACGCTCTGCTTCATCAGGTCGTAGTCGACGACTTCGTGCAGCCGGTCGTCGACGGGGGTGGACAGCGCGAGCGGCACGAACAGGTCGATGTTGATGACGACGCGTTGCTCGCCGCGCTTCTCGTGTTCGAAGGCCCCGATGTTGATGTGCACCTCGTAGTCGCGCAGGTAGAGCCTGCGGCAATCCGCGAGGCGGGGGTGCAGGAGAGCGGAAAACATGGTCGTCCCAGTCAAATTGGCGTGCGCGCACGCAAAGCGGCGCGGGCGGCGGCGCTCAGGCCGCACCCGCGCGGTTCATTCATTCGGGCCGGCGGCGGGCGGCACCAGGTGCTCGCCGCCGTCGACGGTCAGCGTCGCACCCGTCACGCCGGGCGCGCTCGCGAGATAGCAGGCGGCCGCCGCGATGTCGTCCGCGTGCGGCGCGTGGCCGCGCACGAGCGCCGCGACCCGCACCTTCGGTGCGAGCGCCAGCGCGAGCGCCGACGTCGCGCGGTTCAACGCGGCCTGCATCAGCGCGTGCGACAGCTGCGCCGGTGCCGGGTGAAACAGGGCCTGATCCAGTACGTGGATCGCGCACGCGCGCAGCGTTTCGTCGTCGCGCGCGGCGTCGGGCGTCGCATCGGCGAGCGCGCGGGCCAGCGCGAGCGGCGCGGTCACGTTGCGCGCCAGCGCGGCGGCGAGCGACGCGCCGTCCACCGTGTGCGCGTCGTCGGCGCCTGCGCTGGCGCTGACGAACACCGCGCACGCGGGCCGGCCGAGCGCTTCGCCGCATGCGGCGACGAGGGCCGCGGCATCGGCTTCCAGGGCCGGATCGGCGTCGAGCACGGCCGCGCGGCGGCCCAGCGCCGCGACTTCGGCGACGAGCGCGTCGGCGGCCGCGCGCGGCGCGCCGTGGCTGCGCTGCAGCGCGACGTCCCAGCCGCGGCGGGCGAAGCCCGTCGCGAGCGCACGGCCGATCGACGCGGCGTCGGCCGCGCTGCCCAGGGCGCCCGTGACGAGCACCACGCGTGGGGTCGACGTATCGGCTGAAACGGTCATTTACAATGCCGGGATGAACCCGAAAGCTCACGAACCCGCTAGTTTACCTGCTCCCGGCCCTGACGCGCTCGCGCAGTCCGAAACCCTCGCCGCGCAACTGCGCGACGAGATCGCGGCGGCCGGTGGCTGGCTGTCGTTCGACCGCTTCATGGAACGCGCGCTGTATGCGCCGGGCCTCGGCTATTACAGCGGCGGCGCGCGCAAGTTCGGTCGCCGCGCCGACGACGGCAGTGACTTCGTCACCGCGCCCGAGCTGTCGCCGCTGTTCGCGCAGACGCTCGCGCAACCGGTGGCCGAGGCGCTCGCGGCGAGCGGCACGCGCCGCGTGATGGAGTTCGGCGCCGGCACCGGCAAGCTCGCGGCCGGGCTGCTCGCGGCGCTCGACGCGCTCGGCGCCGAACTCGACGAATACCTGATCGTCGACCTGTCCGGCGAGTTGCGCGAACGGCAGCGCGACACGATCGAAGCCGCGGTGCCGGCGCTGGCCGCGAAGGTGCGCTGGCTCGACGCGCTGCCCGAGCGGTTCGACGGCGTCGTGGTCGGCAACGAGGTGCTCGACGCGATGCCGGTGCGCCTCTTCGCGAAGGCGGATGGCGCCTGGCGCGAGCGCGGCGTCGCGCTCGACGCGCGGCACGCGTTCGTGTTCGACGACCGGCCGGTCGGCGCGGCCGGCCTGCCGGCGGTGCTCGCGCCGCTGGACGTCGGCGACGGCTACGTGACCGAAACGCACGAGGCCGCGCTCGCGTTCACGCGCACCGTCTGCACGATGCTCGGCCGCGGCGCGGTGCTGCTCATCGACTACGGTTTTCCCGCGCACGAGTACTACCATCCGCAGCGCGACCGCGGCACGCTGATGTGCCACTACCGTCACCACGCGCACGACGATCCGTTCGTCTACCCGGGCCTGCAGGACCTCACCGCGCACGTCGAATTCACCGGCATCTATGAGGCGGCGGTCGCCACCGGCGTCGACTTGCTCGGCTACACGTCGCAGGCGCGCTTTCTGTTGAATGCGGGCATCACCGACGCGCTGGCCGCGATCGATCCGTCCGACGTCCGCGCGTTCCTGCCGGCCGCGAACGCGGTGCAGAAGCTGATCTCGGAAGCCGAAATGGGCGAGCTGTTCAAGGTGATCGCGTTTTCGCGCGGGATCGACGGCACGCTCGACGCGTTCGCGCGCGGCGACCGCTCGCACGCGCTCTGACGGGCCAGGGCCTGTTTCCATATGGAACGCACATGCTCCGCTGGCTATTGACGACGTTCATCGCGGTGATGATCCTGACGCGCTGCTGGCCTTGGCTCGGCAAGCTCGGCATCGGGCGGATGCCGGGCGACGTCACGCTGACGCTCGGCGGGCGGCGCTACCCGTTCCCGTTCATGTCGACGCTGGTGCTGACGATGCTGGTCTCGATGGTGGCGCGGCTGCTCTGAGCCGAACACGGCGCGGCCGGGCCGCGGCGCGCGCATGACAGTTCGCGCGTTACAGCTCGATTTCGCCGAGGATCCGGTGCGCAAGCGCCTTCGCTTCCTCGAACGCTTCTTCCTCGCTCGAACTCGTCGTGTGAACGTCGTAGCGCATGTTCTCCGTCTCGTCGCCGTCGTCCCGCGCGAGGATCACGTAGCCCTGAAATTCGCCGTTGTCCGCGCGGTGCGTATGCGCCTTGGCCGTGTAGATGCCTTTGGTGAACGTGTTCGTGTCCATCGTGCTCTCCCGCGAAAAGGACACTTCATCGTAGCACTGCGGCGCAACATGTACAGCGCCGCTTATCGGTGACCGATCGGCGATCGGCCACCGTATTGCCTGCGTCGTTCCTTCAACGTCCGTTCATCCTTCGAGCAGCGCGACGACCTCGTCGAGCGTCGGCGCGTGCGCGCCCGTATGCCGGCACGCGGCGGCGCCGGCCGCCACCGCGAACGCGAGATGCTCGCGCCAGCCGCGCTGCGGCGCGGCCATCAGGCTGAACAGCAGGCCGCCGATCGACGCGTCGCCCGCGCCGACGGTGTCGGCCACCTCCACGCGCGGCGGGCTGGCTTCGTGCACGTCGCCGTCCGCGTAGAGCGTCGCCGTCTGCGCGCCGCGCGTGACGAGCACCGCCGCCCGCGGGTTCAGCGCGCGCACGGCCGCGATCGCGTCGGGGCCGTCGCCGCCGAACAGGTGCCGCAGGTCTTCGTCGGACACCTTGATCAGGTCGGCGAGGGCGGCCATCTTCTCCAGCGTCGGCCGGTACGCGGCCGTCATCAGGTTCCGCACGTTCGGATCGAAGCTGATCTTCACGCCGCGCGCGTGCAAATCGGCCGCGAGCGCGGCCAGCGTGCCCGCGAGCGGTTCGCGCACGAGGCTGATGCAGCCGAAATGCGCCCATTGCACGTGCTCGGTCCAGCCGGCCGGCAGCCGCGCCGGGTCGAACGCGAGATCGGCGCTCGCTTCGCCGATGAAGAAGTACGCGGGCGGGCGCGTCTCGTGGACGATCGCGAGCAGCGGCGGCCGCGCGACCCGTTGCAGGAAGCGCAGGTCGAGGCCGGCCGCTTCGCTCGTGTGCCACAGCACGTCGGAGAAGCAGTCTTCGCCGATCGAGCCGGCGAGCGCGCTCGGCACGCCGAGCCGGGCGACCGCGCGCGCGACGTTCCAGCCGGCGCCGCCCGGCACCGACGTCCACTGCGCGTCGCCCGCGCGCACCATGTCGGTCAGGATGTCGCCCGCCGACACGAAAGCCGGAAACGTGCCGCCGCTCATTGCGTCGGCTCGCTGCGTTGCGTGCGCGCGAGGGTCGCGAGCACGTCGTAGCAGGCGCCCATCGTGTGATAGTCGGTCTTGCCGGCCGGGCTCTTCTCGTCGCTGTACTTGCGGTTGTCGCAGGTGAGGATCCGGTACCACGCACCGTAGCGGTGATCGACGAAATGCGCCCAGCTGTAGCGCCAGATCTCGTCATACCAGTCCCAGAAGCGTTCGCTGCCGGTGCGCGCGCCGAGCATCGCGGCCGCCGCGAAGGTTTCCGCCTGCACCCAGAAATACTTGTTGTGGTCGCAGATCGTGAAGTCGGGGCCGAAGCCGTAGCAGAGGCCGCCGTGATCGGCGTCCCACGCGTGCGTGAGCGCCGCGTCGAACAGCTCGGCCGCGCGCGGCGCGAGCCAGTCGAGCGGGCGGTGCCGCTCGAGGATCAGCAGCAGCTTCGCCCATTCGGTCTGGTGCCCGGGCTGGAAGCCCCACGGCCGGAAGATGTTCGAGCTGTCTTCCTTGTTGTAGTCCCAGTCGACCGACCAGTCCGCATGGTAGTGCTCCCACACGAGGCCGCCCGACAGCGCGGCCTGGCGCTGCGTGATGTGCGAGGCGAGTTTTTCCGCGCGATCGAGGTACGTGAGGTGGCCGGTCGCCTCGTAGGCGGCGAGCAGCGCTTCCGTCATGTGCATGTTCGCGTTCTGGCCGCGATACGACGACACGATCCAGTTCGGCGTCGCGTCGTCCGCATACAGGCCCGCGGCCGCATCCCAGAAGCGATGCTCGGCGAGCTCGTAGGTGGCCGCGATCAGCGGGCGCGCTTCGTCGATGCCGGCCATCGTCGCGTGCGCGGCCGCGAGCAGCACGAACGCGAGCCCGTAGCAGTGGCGCGTGCCGTCGAGCGTCGCGCGCTTGCCGCCGTCGCGCCAGTCGAGTTCCCAGTCGTAGCCCTGCAGCGCGTCGTCCCAGTGCGCGTCGCGCAGGAAGCGCAGCCCGTGGCGCGCGTAGTCCAGGTGGCGCGGATCGCCGAAGTGGCGGTACGCCATCGCGTAGTTGAAGACGAACCGGCAGGTGCTGACGAGGTGGCGCGACGTGCGGTTGTAGATGCTGCCGTCGTCGCGGAAGTAATGGTAGAAGCCGCCGGTCGGGTCGAATGCGTTGGTCGCATAGAAGCGCAGCGTGTCTTCGATGTGCGACAGCAGGAACGACGGATCGCGGAAGCTCGCGACGAACGGTACGGCGGGCGTGTGGGCGGCCGGCGCGGCCGTGCAGGGTTGGACCGGGGGCATGTTCATGATTCGGTGGCCGTTACGGTATCGAGTGCCGGGGAGCCGGCGGGCTGGCTGCTGGCCCGCACGATCAGCTCGACGGGCAGGGAAATCTCGGTGCGCTCGGGCGCGTCGGCGAGCAGCAGCTCGACGCCGCGGCGGCCGAGCGCTTCCTTGTCGACCGCGAGCGTCGTGAGCGGCGGGTTCGCGTGCGCGGCGGCCGGGATGTCGTCGAAGCCGACGATCGCGATGTCGTCCGGAATCCGCAGGCCGCGCGCGATGCACACGCGCTGCGCGGCCAGCGCGGCCGCGTCGTTATATGCGAACACGGCTTCGGGCCGCGGGCCGGGCGCGTCGAGCAGTTGCTCCATCGCACGCGCGGCGCCCGTGTCCGGGTCGAGCCCCGCGTCGATCGTCACTTCGTACGCGGGATCGAACAGCCGCCCGGCTTCGAAGAACGCGCGCCGGTAGCCGATCGCGCGCTGCGCGATGCTGTAGTGCGCGGCCGAGCCGCCGATGAAGGCGATCCGCGAACGGCCGGTGGCGAGCAGATGGCGCATCGCGAGCGCCGCGCCCGTCGCGTTGTCGATGTTGACCGAGCGCAGCCCGGGCGCCCACAGGTCGATCAGCACGAGCGGCCGGCCGGTGGCGGCGAGCGCCTCGATCGTCTCGGGCTCGATGAAGCCGGCGACCGCGATCGCGTCGGGCGCGTGCGGGCGCATCTGGCGCAGCACGTCGTCGTTCGGGCCGACCGTGAGCAGCGTCGGCACGATGCCGCGTTCGCGGCACGCGTCCTCGACGCCGTGCAGCACGTGCGAGAAGAACGGGCTCGCGGGAAAGCGGTTGTGCTGGCGGTGCAGCAGGAAGGTGAGCCGGCGGATGCGCGGCCGCAGCTGGGCGGGATCGTAGCCGAGCTGCTGGGCGATCCCGACGATGCGCGCACGCGTGGTTTCGGACAGGCCGGGCTGGTTTTTCAGCGCGCGGGAGACGGTGCCGATCGAGACCTCTGCTGCCCGCGCCACATCGCGAATGGTCGTACCCATCGTTCGGGGTCCGGTTTGTTTAGGTTGAAAGCGATTGTATAGTAAAACGGATGGCGGAATTCGGGCCGGATAACCGGGGAATACCCGCGAATAACGGGTTTTTAAGCGCTAATCTGCGAAAACGCTGTTACTAAAAATACTAAACAAAACGCGAAAAAGGCAAGGTGGGGGTGCGGGTGTCTGGCGGCGGATGGTGCCGCTGGAAAAGGGCAACAGCGCGGCTGCGGGGCAGGGGCGAGCATGAGGGCGCGGCGCCCTTGGCCTGCGCGCGTGACGACGACGTGCCGTTGCGCAACGGCCGAACCTTGCGCCGCCTCGCATCGGCCCCGTCGCACGATGCGCAGGTGCTTCCGTGTCCGTGCATCCCCGGCGACTGCGCGCCGTTCAGCCCGCCACCGCCACGGCCGGCGGTTCGCCGCGATCGCGCAGCGCGGCGCGGCCGGCATCGAGATCGACCACCGCGAGCCCGTCCGGCTGCTGCTTCGCCCGCCGCTTCGCGAGCGCCGCGACCGACGCGATCTCGTCGCTGCCGTAGCGTTTCGCGCCGTGCGCGCCGGCCGGCACGCCGACCGCGCCGATCGCCATCGTCACGAAGCCGAAGAACGCCGGATTGCCGTGGCGGTCCTCGCCGCGCAGCCCGCCCGCCTGCCGGTCGACCTGCGTGTAGAAGAGTTGCGCGCCGTCGTTGAAGCGCGCGATCGCGTCGGCGGCGCGCTCGCGCCAGTCGTCGCGCTGGAACAGCACGAGGAAATCGTCGCCGCCGACGTGGCCGAGAAAGTCGCGTTGCGGATCGCACACGCCGGCCAGCACCGTCGCGGCGAACTTCAGCACTTCGTCGCCCTGCCAGTAGCCGTACTGGTCGTTGAACGGCTTGAACTGGTTCAGGTCGACGTAGCACGCGTGAAAGCCGGCGTCGCGCTGGAGCAGGCGGTCGATGTGCGCGCTGATCGGGATGTTGCCGGGCAGGAAGGTCAGCGGATTCGCGTAGCGCGCGGCCTCGATGCGCATCTCGGTCACCGCGCGTACCAGGCTCTCGCCGGTGCCGAGCCCGACATAGCGGCCGTGCTCGGTGATCACGAAGCCGTCGGCGAGATAGCGCTGGTCGTGGCTCGCGAGCAGCATCGCGAGCTGCTCGAAGGTGGTCGCGTTGTCGATCATCAGCGGCGCGTCGTTCGCGAACTGAAGGCACGGTTTCTTGCCGAACACCTCGCGGTGATACGGCAGCGCGAAGCGGTCGATGAAGCCGCGCCGATTCACGAGCGCGACCGGCCGCCCGCGTTCCACGAGCGCGACCGCGTGCAGGTCGGGCATCCGGTTGAACAGCTCGAGCACGTCGTTGCTGGTCGCGTCGCGCGGCAGCGCCGGGGCGGGCACGAGCATCTTCCCGGCGATCGTGCCGGCCGGCCGCACCGCGCGCGTCACGCCGGGAAACACCGCGATGTGCGGCGCGCGGATCGCGTCGCGCGCGGCCGGCGCGACCACCCGCGACGGCTGCGCGTTCGGCCGGCCGAGCAGGAAGCCCTGCACGCAGCAGATGCCCATGTCGCGCACGACGATCAGGTCGCATTCGTTCTCGATGCCTTCCGCGATCAGCTTCGCGCCGCTCGCCTGCGCGAAGTGCTGCATCGCCTTCACGGCTTCGAACTTGAGCGGATCGCGCGCGATGTCGTGGATGAAGAAGCGGTCGATCTTCACGACGTCCGGATGCAGGCGCAGCCACAGGTTCATGCTGGCGTTCGCGGTGCCGTAGTCGTCGAGCGCGAACTGGATGCCGGCGTCGCGCAACGATGCGACCGCCGGCCCGATGTCCGCGAGATCGGGAATCGCGTTCTGCTCGGTGAGCTCGATCACGATGCGCTCCGCGCCGATCCGCGCGCGGCCGAGGAATTGACGTGCGCGCTCGCGTTCGCTGGCGAGCGTGAGGATGGTGCCCGCGCTGAAATTGAGGAACAGCTTGCCGTCGCAGCCGAGCGCCGCGAACGCGTCGAGGCAGGTGAGCGCGGCGGCCCGTTCGAGCGCGATGGTTTCGCCGTCGCGCGCGGCCTGCGCGAACAGCGCGGCCGGCGGCTCGAGGTCGGTGCCGCGCGGGCCGCGGATCAGCCCTTCGTAACCGATGACCGTCCCCGATCCGAGGTCGACGATCGGCTGGAACACGGCGGCGAGCGCGCGTTCCGCGATCAGGCGCGTAGTGCGGGCGACAGCGGAATCGGAAGGGAGCGCGGGCATGGGCGAGGGCAGCCGAATCGACGGGACGCCCGGCTTAACGGCACCGCTCGCGGAGAGTTGAATGAAGATTTCGTGACACGAGGGGGCGTTGCCGGTGCATCGCGCCGGGCCCGCGCGGGCGCATGGTGCGAAGGGGGCGGACGGGAGGCTGCGTGTGAAAGGCGGAGGGCCGGGTGCGGAAGGCGGGAGGCGGGAGGCGGAAGGCGGAAGGCCGCCACCGGCGGCCCTCCTGCCCCCCGACGCGTCAGCGCTTGCCCGTGCTCAGCGCACCCGACGCGGCTGCCGTGTCGCCCTCGTCGTGCTCGCCGCTCGTGTCGCGTGCGCCCCAGCGCTGCGCGAGCGCCGCGCACGCCATCAGCTGGATCTGGTGGAACAGCATCAGCGGCAGCACGATCGCGCCGACCGCGTTCGCCGAGAAGATCACCTTCGCCATCGGCACGCCGGCCGCGAGGCTCTTCTTCGAGCCGCAGAAGATGATCGTGATCTGGTCCGCGCGGTTGAAGCCGAGCCGCTTGCTGACGAACGCGGTCAGCAGCAGCGCGATCGCGAGCAGCACGAGGTTGACGACCAGCAGGCCGCCGAGCGCGCGCGGCGGAATCTGGTGCCACAGCCCTTCGTTGACGGCCTCGCTGAACGCGACGTAGACGACCAGCAGGATCGAGCCCTGGTCGACGAAGCGCAGCACGCCGCGATTGCGGTCGATCCAGCCGCCGATCACGGGCCGCAGCAGCTGGCCGGCGATGAACGGCACGAGCAGCTGCATCACGATGCTGCCGACGGTGCTCCACGGCGACGCCGCGGCGGCCGACTGCGACGTGATCATCAGCCCGACGAGCGCCGGCGTGACGAAGATCCCGAGCAGGCTCGACGCGGAGGCCGCGCACACGGCGGCCGGCACGTTGCCCTTGGCGATCGACGTGAACGCGATCGACGACTGGACCGTCGACGGCAGCGTGCACAGGAACAGCACGCCCGCATACAGCGTCGGCGTGACGAGCGGCTGCAGCACGGGTTTCAGCGCGAGGCCGAGCAGCGGAAACAGCGCGAACGTGCTGAGCAGCACGACCGCGTGCAGCCGCCAGTGCGTCGCGCCGGCAACGACGGCTTCGCGCGACAGTTTGGCGCCGTGCAGGAAGAACAGCAGGCCGACGGCGAGGTTGGTCGCCCAGTTGAACGCATGGGCGGCCGGGCCGCGGCAGGGCAGCAGGCTCGCGAGCACGACGGTGCCGACGAGCGCGAGCGTGAAGTTGTCGGGCAGAAAACGGGGACGGGCCATCGGGAACTCGATTCGAAAATGGCGAAGGTGCGCGTCGCGCGCGCGGATGGCGTTATTGTCCCGGTTGGCGATTCACTACACAAATTCATTGTGCGAATCGATTGATGAACCGATTGCATGAGATGGCGGCTACCACAGTTGCCCGGCCGCACTCGAAACGGCAGAAGAATGTTCTGTCGCGACCGCCCGCCGAAGCGAAAAAACCTAGCAGTAACATGGTGTTACACCGATGCCGGCGACATAACACTTTTTGGCTCGACACTCTTTCCCCCCACCCATAAATTACTGCTGAAAGCCTTGGGTCGGCCGAAAGGAACCGACGGCGGGCGTCGATGGGCACGGAACGATGACGGAACGGGTGAAACGGAAGATCGGACGATGGGTGGCAGGCGTGCTCGGCGCGCTGCTGATGCCGCTTGCGCTCGCCCAGCCGCCCCATGGCGGTCACGGGTTCGGGGGGCACGGCTTCGGCGGCGGCGACATGCGCGCGTACGGCCAGCAGGCCGGCGGCCCCGGCGCGGGTCCCATCTGGCGCCGCGCTGCGCCGCCTGCCGGCGTGCGTCCCGGCGGCGTGAACGGCTCGGGCTCCCGCTGGGGGCTGCGCCCGACGCCGTCGTACGGCCATTACGCCGCGCAAAGCCCGTATCGGCCGATCAGCGCCGAAGTCCGCCAGATGCCGCGCCCGCCGGGCGGCGGCAACGTCCCGCTGCGGGCCGGTTCGATCCGCGCCGACGTCGCCCGCTACAACGAGGAGCGCGGCGGTCGCCCGATGCCGCCGCCCCGCTCGCAGGAAGAGCCTGCACACTCACCTTCTTTCTCCCCGTTCTACCGAAACTGAGCGCCTCGGCGCTCGTCTCCCTGCCGGCTGATGCGAATTCGCCACAGTCGCGCGCAGATTTCCGCTGATTTTCCCCCCGCATTGCGCTATCTTTCGCGCCCGGCACGCGTATGCCACGCCGCCGCCCGCCCGCGCGACCGCGCTCGCGCCGGGCCGCCGCGGTGCATCCGGCCATGGATACATTCCGCGAAGTTAATGCCGGCGCTATACCCGCAATAAGTGTGCGCAATTTTGACCGGACGAATGATCCGTAAAGATGGCTGCGCCCCATACGACGCAAGCACTCGGCTCCAAACAACAACGCTCGCGCCACTTATCGACTATCCGACAAAACCTGGAGATCCCATGAAAGCATTCGCTCGCCGTGCGTCGCGCACGTCCGTCAAGCTGATCGCCGCGGCCGCCTGCGTGGCGGCCGCCGCACCCGTCCATGCGCAATCGAGCGTCTCGCTCTACGGGCAGGTTGACGAATGGGTCGGCGCCACCAAGTTCCCCGGCGGCGATCGTGCGTGGAACGTGTCGGGCGGCGGCATGTCGACGTCGTACTGGGGCCTGCACGGCGCAGAGGATCTCGGCGACGGCTACAAGGCGATCTTCACGCTGGAGAGCTTCTTCCGTGCGCAGAACGGCCAGTACGGCCGCTTCCAGGGCGACACGTTCTTCGCGCGCAACGCGTACGTCGGCATCAGCTCGCCGTACGGCACGGTGACGGCGGGCCGCCTGACGACGCACCTGTTCCTGTCGACGATCCTGTTCAACCCGTTCTACGACTCGTACACCTTCTCGCCGATGGTGTATCACGTGTTCCTCGGCCTCGGCACGTTCCCGACCTATCCGAGCGACCAGGGCGCGGTCGGCGATTCGGGCTGGAACAACGCGGTGGGTTATACGTCGCCTTCGTTCGGTGGCCTGAATTTCGGCGCGATGTACGCACTCGGCAACCAGGCCGGCGACAACCGTTCGAAGAAGTGGAGCGCGCAGTTCAACTACGCGAACGGCCCGTTCGCGGCGACCGCCGTGTATCAGTACGTGAACTTCAACAACGGCCCGCAGGACCTGAGCGCGCTCGTGACCGGCATGAAGAGCCAGGGCATCGCGCTGGTCGGCGCGACCTACGACCTGAAGCTCGTGAAGCTGTTCGGCCAGTACATGTATACGAAGAACGACCAGGTCGCGGGCAGCTGGCACGTCAACACCGCGCAGGGCGGCGTGTCGGTGCCGATCGGCGTGGGCAACGCGATGGCGTCGTATGCGTATTCGCGCGACGCGGGCGGCCTCGACCAGACGCGCCAGACGTGGGCCGTCGGCTACGACTATCCGCTGTCCAAGCGCACCGACGTCTACGCGGCCTACATGAACGACCACATCAGCGGCCTGTCGACCGGCAACACGTTCGGCGCAGGCATCCGCGCGAAGTTCTGACGCGCACGCGCGATCGGTGCGCCGGACGCGCGCGTCAATCGCGTGTTTCGGCTGCATGTTTTCCGCCCGTCATTGCTACCCAAAACGGCGCCGTCACCCGCGGCGCCGTTTTGCCTTTCTTGACCTTTCTGTTTCCTCGCCTTTGTTACCCTATCTCGTAATTGGTTGATTCCCCCGGGATTGCGAGCTAGTTCGATGGATACCCTCGTCAGCATGAATGTGTTTCGCTACGTCGTCGAAGTGGGCAGCTTCGTCGGCGCGGCGGAGCGCATGCAGATGTCGGCGGCGATGGCGAGCAAGCACGTGATGCACCTCGAGCAGCAGCTCGGCGCGCGGCTGCTGCATCGCACGACACGACGCGTCGCGCCGACCGAGGCGGGACGCGAATACTATGAGCGCCTCGTGCAGGCGCTGTCCGAACTCGACGAAGCCGGCCAGGCCGTCGGCGCCGCGAGCGTGGTGCCGCAGGGGCGGTTGCGCGTGACGTCGCTGTCCGCGTTCGGGCTGCGGCACGTGATGCAGGCCGTCACCGATTACGCGGGCCGGTTCCCGGACGTGACCGTCGACATGACGCTGTCCGATCGCGTGGTCGACCTGATCGAGGAAGGCTACGACGTCGCGGTGCGCGCGGCGCCGAACGGATTGAAATCGTCGTCGCTGGTCGCGCGGCAGATCGCGACCGCGCACATCCTGCTGGTCGCGTCGCCCGAGTATCTCGAGAAACACGGCACGCCGCAGACGATCGCCGATCTCGCGAACCACAACTACCTGCGGCGCGATTCGAATTCGACGATGCTCGACTCGCTCGTGATCGACGCGGCCGCCGCGTCGCGCGTGAGCCTGAACGGCAACCTGATCGTGAACCATCTCGAAGGGCTGCGCGCGGCCGTGCTCGCCGGCGCGGGCATCGCGCTGCTCGGCACCGAAGTGGTCGGCGACGACATCGAATCGGGCCGGCTCGTGCCGGTGTTGCTCGATTCCGTGCCGCCGCACGAGGCGCCGATCTATGCGGTGTATGCGAGCCGTCGCCACGTGTCCGCGAAGGTGCGCTCGTTCGTCGATTTCCTGGCCGCGCGTTTCGAAGGGCAGTCGCTGTGCCCGTCGATCGAATCGCGGCTGCGCGTGCTGCCGATCACGCGGATGAAGCGCGCGGTCTGAGCCGCATCGTCGGCCCGTCCGCTGCCGCGGCGGGGCAATAAAAAAGCGCGAACCGCAACGGTTCGCGCTTTTTCGTTTGGTTCGACGATCTCGCGTCGATGGCGACCGCGCCGGGCGCCGCCTCCGTCAGCGCGGGATGCCGAGCCGCGCCTTCGCGTCGTCGTACTCGCGCTTGAGCCGCTCGACGAGCGTACCTACGCTCGGCAGGTCGTCCATCAGGCCGACGCCCTGGCCGGCACCCCAGATGTCCTTCCACGCCTTGGTCTTGTCGCTGCCGAAATTCATCTTGGTCTTGTCGGATTCCGGCAGCGCGTCCGGATCGAGGCCGGCCTTCTCGATGCTCTCGCGGATGTAGTTGCCGTGCACGCCGGTGAAGAGGTTCGTGTAGATGATGTCCGACGATTTCGCGTTCAGGATCGCGTGCTTGTAGTCGTCGATCGCGTGCGCTTCCTGCGTCGCGATGAAACGCGTGCCCATGTACGCGAAGTCGGCGCCCATCGCCTGCGCGGCGAGGATCGAGCCGCCGTTCGCGATCGAGCCGGACAGCACGATCGGGCCGTCGAAGATCTTGCGGACTTCGCCGACCAGCGCGAACGGCGACGTCGTGCCCGCGTGGCCGCCGGCGCCGGCCGCGACGAGGATCAGCCCGTCGACGCCCGCTTCGAGCGCCTTCTGCGCGTGCCGCAGGTTGATCACGTCGTGCAGCACGATGCCGCCGTAGCTGTGCACCGCGTCGACGATCTCGCGCGCCGGTGCGCGCAGGCTCGTGATGAAGATCGGCACCTTGTGCTCGACGCACACGCGCACGTCGTGTTCGAGCCGCGCGTTCGACTGGTGGACGATCTGGTTGACCGCGATCGGGCCGATCACCGCATCGGGATGTTTTGCCTTGTGGTCGGCGAGTTCCGACTGGATCTGCGTGAGCCACGCGTCGAGCAGTTCGGCCGGGCGCGCGTTGAGCGCGGGGAACGAACCGACGATGCCCGCCTTGCATTGCGCGAGCACGAGTTCGGGGTAGCTGACGATGAACATCGGCGACGCGATGACGGGGAGCGTCAGGTTCTGCAGGACGGTGGGCAATGCCATGTGATGTCTCCAGTCTCCGGGGGGCGTTGCGGTCGGACGGTGATTCGAGTGTATTGAGTGTAGCGGCGGAACGCGTTCGTTCATATTAATACGAACGGTCGTGCGATTCTACGCGAGCTTAACAAACTGCGCGGTGTGCCGGCAATCGAGTGAGTGTTCTCTTTCTACGGTTTCGGGTGCTTGGCCCGCTGTGAAGACGCGTCGTCGCTCCTAAAATAGCCGCCATAACAAACCAACGAGAAACAAACCATGTCGTTTGAGGCGTTTGCACCGTTTCGCGTGACGGTGCAGGACACCGACATTTTCGGTGTCAAAGGAGGCACGGGTCCGCCGCTGCTGTTGCTGCACGGCCATCCGCAGACCCACATGATCTGGCATCGCGTTGCGGCGACGCTCGCGAATCACTTCACGGTGATCGCCACCGACCTGCGCGGCTACGGCGCATCGGGCCGGCCGCCGAGCGACGCGCGGCACACGCCGTATTCGAAACGGGCGATGGCGGCGGACCAGGTCGCCGTGATGCGGCATTTCGGCTTCGAGCAGTTCCACGTGTGTGCGCACGATCGCGGCGCGCGGGTCGCGCACCGGCTCGCGCTCGACCACGCGGACGCCGTCGAGCGGATGATGCTGCTCGACATCGCGCCGACGCTCGCGATGTACGAGAAAACCGATCGCGCGTTCGCGACCGCGTATTTCCACTGGTTCTTCCTGATCCAGCCCGAGCCGCTGCCCGAGACGCTGGTGGGCGCGCAGACCGATGCGTACATCGAGCGCGTGATGGGCAACCGCTCGGCCGGGCTGGCGCCGTTCGCGCCCGAGGCGCTCGACGCGTACCGGGCGGCGCTCGCGCAGCCGGGCGCCGTGCATGCGATGTGCGAGGACTACCGCGCGTCCGCGACGATCGATCTCGAGCACGACCGTGCGGATCTCGAACGCGGCAACAAGGTCGCGTGCCCGCTGCGCGTGCTGTGGGGCGAGCACGGCGTCGTCGGCCGCTGCTTCGATCCGCTCGACGAATGGCGGCGCGTCGCGCGCGACGTCAGCGGCCGTGCGCTCGATTGCGGGCACTACATTCCGGAAGAGGCGCCCGCCGCGCTGATCGACGAACTGCTCGCGTTCTTCGAGGCGCGCGACGCGGCGGCATGACGGTGCGGGCGCGCGGGCGGCGCGTGCCGCCCGCGGCTCAGGGATGTACGCTTGCCGTCGCGGCTCAGCGGTGTGCGTGGTCGTCCTCGACGAGCGGCGGCAGGCGGCGCGGCACGGGCGTCGATTTCACGATCGCGGTGCTCGTCTCCGCGCGCTCCGTCACCTTCGACAGGATGTCGTCGAGATGCTCGATCGTGCGCAGGTAGAGCCGGCAGATGAAGCAGTCGTCGCCGGTGACCTTGTCGCATTCGACGAACTCGGGAATCCGCCGCAGCAACTCCTCGACCAGATGCAACTGGCCCGGCAGCGGCTTCACGCGGACGATCGCCTGCAGCGTGTAGCCGAGCGCGCGCGGATCGAGCTCGACGGTGAATGCGGCGATCACGCCTTGCGCCTCGAGCCGCCGCACGCGGTCGGCGGTCGCGGGCGCCGACAGTCCGATCTGCCGGGCGAGTTCGCTGGTCGCGAGGCGCGCGTCGTCGGCCAGCGCGGCGACGATCGCGCGGTCGGTCGCGTCGAGCGACGTGACGGCGGGCGGGGAAAGGCGTTTTGGCATGATCGCTTTGCTTTCGAAGGTGAATTGGCGGATTCACTTCAGTTTAGTCATGGTTGTGGCGAAAGCAAGTTTCTAGAATCGAACTCATCCCCGCTTTTCAACGGAGTTCATGATGGCCTCGAATGAAATTCGCCGCGGCGCCGCCGAGATGATCGTCGCGATGCTGATGTCCGGCACGATCGGCTGGCTCGTGATGTCGTCGCAGCAGCCGCTGACCAATGTCGTGTTCTTCCGCTGCATATTCGGCGCCGCGACGCTCGCGATCGTCTGCGCGGCGTTCGGCTTCCTGCGCCGCTCGCTGTTCTCGCCGCGGATGCTCGCGCTCGTGACGCTCGGCAGCCTCGCGATCGTCGCGAACTGGCTGCTGCTGTTCGCCGCCTATTCGCGCGCGTCGATCTCGATGGCGACCGCCGTCTACAACACCCAGCCGTTCATGCTCGTCGCGCTCGGGGCCATCGTGTTCCGCGAGCGGATCACCGCGTCGACGCTCGCGTGGCTCGCGCTCGCGTTCGCCGGGCTGGTGTTCGTGGTGCGCGTCGAGCCGGCCGTGCTCGCGGTGCCCGGCGAATATCTGGAAGGCGTCGCGCTGTCGCTCGGCGCGGCATTCCTGTATGCGATCTCGTCGATCATCACGAAGCACCTGAAGGGCACGCCGCCGCATCTGCTCGCACTGCTGCAGGTCGGCCTCGGCATCCTGCTGCTCGCACCGTTCGCGCACTTCGACACGTTGCCGGCGACGGCCGGGCAATGGCTCGACCTGATCGTGCTCGGCATCGTCAACACGGGGCTGATGTACGTGCTGCTGTACGGCGCGATCCAGAAGCTGCCGACCGCGATGACGGGTGCGCTGTCGTTCGTCTATCCGGTCGTCGCGATCGTCGTCGATCGCGTCGCGTTCGGGCAGACGCTCGCGTGGACGCAGGTGTTCGGCGCATTGCTGATCCTGCTCGCGGCGGCTGGCATGAACCTCGGCTGGCGCATCGTGCCCACGCGTCGCGCGGCGGTCGGCAACTGAAACGGTCAGACGATTCGGCGCCGTTGCACGGTGACGTGGCGGCCCGTCGAGGGCGCGTATCGGGAACGACGGTTGCGCACGAAATGACGTCGCGCGCAGCCGTGAAAAGCGCTGTAAGAAGTTGTAGGGAAACACCCGATGCGATGCGGTCGCGTCGCTCGTATGATGCGGGCTGTGACGTTGATCACGTTCACAGGATTCCGATCTCGATGCCGTTCGCCCGTGAGGCTGAACGGCTTTTTTTTATGTCTCGCTGCCCGCGATCAGGCGCCGCCGCGCGTCGAGCCGCGCGAGCAGCGCGCGCCTCGCGTCGTCGTCCGACTCACGCCATCCCTTGATCTCGCCGCGCGTGCGCAGGCAGCCCGCGCACCAGTCGGTGCGCGGATCGATCCGGCAGACGTCGGTGCACGGCGACGCGACCGTGGCGACCGGCATCGTCACGTCGCTCATGCGGACTCCCGCAACGCGACGTCCGCGACCGGCGCGCCCGTCAGCGACACGAGCTCGTGCGGCGACAGGTTGAACACCGCGTGCGGATGGCCGGCGGCGGCCCACAGGCTGTCGAGCGCGAGCAGGTCGGCGTCGATCAGCGTGACCGGTTCGACCAGATGGCCGATCGGACAGACGCCGCCGATCGCATAGCCGGTGTTGTCGCGCACGAATTTCGCGTCCGCGCGGCCGACCGGGCCGACCCGTTCGGCGACCTTCCTTTCATCCACGCGATTGACGCCGCTCGCGATCACCAGCACGGGCGCGCCGTCGGCCTGCCGGCGAAACAGGATCGACTTCGCGATCTGCGCGACCGAGCAGCCGAGCCCGGCCGCGGCCTCGGCCGACGTCTTGCCGGTTTCGGCGAGCATCACGATGCCTTTCGCATGGCCGCGCTCGCGCAGCAGCAGCGCGACGCGTCGCGCGGAATCGGGGAGGGAATCGAATGAAGCGGGTGTCGTCATGTCGGGGAATCCGTGGAACGAGATGATCAGACGCAGTTCGCGGCGTCGGCCGCGCTCTGCGCCTTGGCAAGCAGTGCACGACCGGCGCGCGACACGTTTGCGCGGCCGATCGCGTTCGAGATGAAATCACCGGCGGCGACGACCTGCGCGAGATCGATGCCGGTCTCGATGCCGAGGCCCTGCATCAGGTACAGCACGTCCTCGGTCGCGACGTTGCCGGTCGCGCCCTTCGCGTACGGGCAGCCGCCGAGGCCCGCGACCGACGCGTGGAAGATCTCGATCCCTTCGAACAGCGCCGCGTAGATGTTCGCGAGCGCCTGGCCGTAGGTGTCGTGGAAGTGGCCCGACAGGCGTTCGCGCGGGAACACGCGCGTGACGGCCGCGAGCACTTCGCGCGTGCGCTTCGGCGTGCCGACGCCGATCGTGTCGGCGATGTCGATCTCGTCGCAGCCGAGCGCGGCGAACCGTTCGACGACGTCGACGACCGACGCGACCGGCACCTCGCCCTGGTACGGGCAGCCGAGCGTGCACGACACGCTGCCGCGCAGCCGCAGGCCCGCGTCCTTCGCGGCCTTCGCGACCGGCTCGAAGCGCGCGATGCTCTCGGCGATGCTGCAGTTGATGTTCCGCTGCGAGAACGCCTCGCTCGCCGCGCCGAAGATCACGACTTCGTCGGCCCGTGCCGCGACCGCATTCTCGAAGCCCTTCAGGTTCGGCGTGAGCACCGAGTACACGGTGCCCGCGCGGCGCTCGATGCCGGCCATCACGTCGGCGCCGTCGGCCATCTGCGGCACCCATTTCGGCGAGACGAACGACGCGGCCTCGACGTTGCGGAAGCCGGCGCGCGACAGCCGGTCGACGAGCGCGATCTTCACGTCGGTCGGTACGAAGGTCTTCTCGTTCTGCAGCCCGTCGCGCGGGCCGACTTCGACGATCTTGACGGCGGTGGGGAACGTCATGGTTGTCTCCGGTTTTGTGTAGGCGGAATTCAGTAGCCGCGCGCGTAGTCGACGATGCCGCTGACGGGCGTGCCGCGCTCGAACGCGCGGATCTTGCCGGCGATCTGTTCGACGGCTTCCGCGCGCAGCGTCTCGGCCGAGCTGTGCGGCGTGATCGTGATGCGCGGCGCGCGCCAGAACGGATGGTCGTCCGGCAGCGGTTCGTGCTGGAACACGTCGAGCGTGGTCGCGGCGACCTGGCCGCTTGCAAGTGCGTCGAGCAGGTCGGCTTCGACGAGATGCGCGCCGCGCGCGACGTTGACGACGTACGCGCCGGGCGCGAGCCGCGCGAACGCGCGCGCCGACAGGATGCCGTCGGTGTCGCGCGTGCTCGGCAGCAGGTTGACGAGCACCTTCGCGCCGTCGATGCACGCGTCGAATGCGCCGTCGCCGGCGAAGGTCGCGACGCCGTCGAGCTGCTTCGCGCTGCGGCTGTAGCCGCGCACCGGCAGGCCGAGCGCGGCGAGCGCGCGGGCGACTGCCGCACCGAGCACGCCGAGGCCGAGGACGGCGACGGTGAAGCTCGCGCGCGCATGCGGTTCGAGCGGCTGCCAGCGGCGTTCGCGCTGTTGCAGGTCGTATTCGTCGAAACGGCGCAGGTAGCGCAGCACCGCGTGCGTCACGTATTCGACCATCTGCTGCGCCATGCCGGAATCTTCGAGCCGCACCAGCGGCACGTGCGCGGGCAGCGTGCCCGGATGCGCGTGCTCGAGCGCGAGCAGCGCATCGACGCCCGCGCCGAGGTTGAAGATCGCGCGCAGGCCGTCGCGCGGCGCGAACAACTCGCGCGGCGGGCGCCACACGAGCGCGTAGTCGGCGGCGGCCGTATCGCCTGGCTGCCAGGCGCGCAGTTCGGCTTCCGGCAGCGCACGCGCGATCTCGTCGCGCCATGCGCCGGCGTCCTGATGCGGTGAATGGAACAGGATCTTCATTGCGTGACGGCGCGCGCGCCGGCGAGGTGCGTCGCGGGAACGACGAGTAGAGCCGGGCGCGGCGCGCCGGCGGACGTAGCGGACATCGGGCGACTCCTGACGACCGGCCCGGCGCGTCGGCGCGGGGACGGTTCCGTGTGAAGCTGACGGGAAGCCCACATTCTACGGTTTCGCCGCGCATTGCGCCGTCGTGCGGGCCGAGCGTTCGACCCGGGCCGCGTTTCGCACGGTCGCCGGGCCGTCGGCCGAGCAAAAGCAAAGCACAAAATATTGGTTCGGTCGCCGCGTGCCCGACGCCACAATCGAACCTCGTCTTCAAGCAAGCGAGGGCAATCATGCGCGCATGCAGCAAATCGGCGTGGCCGCCGCGGCTCGTCACCGTTCCGGGCCTGCACGGCAGCGAAGGCGCCCACTGGCAGACCTGGCTCGAGCGGCAGTTCCCGCGCTCGTTGCGCGTCGAGCAGCACGACTGGGACGCGCCCGATCTCGCGGGCTGGGCGCAATCGGTGCGCGCGCTGCTCGATCGCGAGCGCGGCCCGTTCGTGCTCGCCGCGCACAGCTTCGGCTGCCTCGCGGCCGCGCATGCGCTCGCGCAGTGGCCGCATGTGGGCGACGTCGCGGGCGTGCTGTTCGTCGCGCCGGCCAGCCCGAAGAAATTCACCTTTGCCGGGCCGTTCGACGCGCGCCGGCTCGCGGTGCCGTCGATCGTGATCGGCAGCGAGACCGATCCGTGGATGCCGCTCGCCGATGCGCGCGCGCTCGCGCAGCGCCTGGGCAGCGCATTCGTGAACCTCGGCGACGCCGGGCACATCAACACGGCGGCCGGCTTCGGGCCGTGGCCGCGCGCGAAATATTTCATCGACACGCTGGTGCATTGTGCGGCGCCGCTGCGCTTTCGCGACGCGGACGACGGCTTCGAGGCCGCGCTCGTCGATCGCGCGCTCGCGCACGCGGTCTGACGGGCGGGTTGCGCGGCGCCTGCCGCGCGGCGGTGGTCGCGGCATCGCGCGCCGTCGCGCTTGCGGCGCTTGTGGCGCGCGCACGGGCCTGACGGCGGCCGGGTCCGAATCCCTTGGCCGGCCGGCTCGGCATCGCCCGTGAGGCGGCGCGACACCGTGCCGTTCATGCCGTCGCCGACCGTTACGTCATGCCAGCGCTGGCTCGACGTGAGCGCCCGCCGCTCTCCCTGAGCGGTACCGACTTCTATCAGGTGGCGACGGAATCAGCCCGGCGACGACGCGGCCGTGCTGGAGGCGGCTGCATTCGCGGCGGGCTTCGCATCGTCGTCGTCATCGGGCGGGTAGTGCACGACGGGCGGCGCGAGCGGCGCGGCATCGGACGCGGCGGTATTCGCGGTGGCGTCGCTGTTGAACGCGCTGGCGGCGCCGCTCGAGGCGCCGGCCTGCGGCGCGGCGTCGGTCGCGTTGGCGTCGTGCGGTGCGTCGTCGCTGCAGGCAGCAACGAACACGGCGGCACACAGAACGACGGCGACGGAAACGCGACGCATGACTTCTCTCCTGGCAGGCTGATCGGGAAACGTTTTCGAGTATGCCGCCGCGATGCGACGTTTCGGTGAATCGTCTGCGTTCGGGGCGTGATCGCGCCAGGTTTTCGTCAGGCTGACCGAAGGCCGTCGCGGCGATCCGCCGGCACGCATGGCGGAATTTTCCAGCAGACGCGGATGCTGCGCACATTTACACGGCGCGCCACGCCGCGACCCGGCCGCGACTAGGCGGGCGCCATGCGCGCGATGGCACACATGCGCCCGGCAACTTGCGACCGTTGGCCGGCCCGTCACGCCCAAAAATCGGGCGTTATTGCCGCTTCGTCAGCGAACGGCCAGCCGCGCGCCAGCGTGGCGTCATGAAGGCGCTATCACCACCAACGCGGCCCGCTGCCGCTGGGTATGCGCCACGCACAGGCGGCCGGCACTGCACCGGTACGCTGTCCCCACAATTTCGCGGCACCCGAATTGCTCTTTGCCGATGCGCGTGCCGACCGTGCTGCCATTCAGGCACGGGCGGCACATCCGCGTCCATCCACCATGGAGCGAGCAGAAGTCATGTCCAGCGATCGATCCGATTCTCCGTCTGCCGAACCGGCGCGCGATGCCGCCGCGTCGCCGCTCGGGACCAGCCATTCAGCGGGGGCGCCGCTGCTGTCGCACGATACGCCGTCCAGCGCCGCGCGGCGCCGCTTCCTGCAGTCCGCGGCGGCTGCCGCGACCGTCAGCGCAGCATCGCACGTTCATTCGCAGCCCCCGTACGCGGCGTCCACGCCGGCTGCGCCCCGCCGCGATACGGTGCCGGCGCAGCCTGTGCGTCTCGACATCAACGGGCGCGCGTACACGCTGCAGCTGGAACCGCGCGTCACGCTGCTCGACGCGCTGCGCGAATACGCGGGACTCACGGGCACGAAGAAGGGCTGCGATCGCGGGCAGTGCGGCGCGTGCACGGTGCTCGTCGACGGGCGGCGCATCAACGCCTGCCTGACGCTCGCGGTGATGCACGAAGGCGCGCGGATCACGACCGTCGAAGGGCTGGCGCGCGGCGGCGAGCTGAGCCCGGTGCAGCGCGCATTCGTCGAATGCGATGCGTTCCAGTGCGGCTACTGCACGTCCGGTCAGCTCTGCTCGGCGACCGCGCTGCTCGACGAGTTCGCGGCGGGCGCGGGGAGCGCGGCTACCGGCGACGTGCGGCGCCGTCCCGAGCACCTGTCGGACGACGAGATCCGCGAGCGCATGAGCGGCAACCTGTGCCGCTGCGGCGCGTACCCGAACATCGTCGCCGCCGTGCGCGCCGCGCATGCGGCGCACGGCTAGCCGACGGAGGGCACCGCAATGGAAGCGATCTCCTACGAACGCGCGACGGACGTCGCCGGCGCCGTGCGCGCGGCGCAGCGGCCCGGCGCGGCATTCATCGGCGGCGGCACGAACCTGCTCGACCTGATGAAGGGCGGCGTCGCGCGGCCCGTCACGCTCATCGACATCACACGCATCGCGGGCCTCGATACGGTCGACGCGCTGCCCGGCGGCGGCGTGCGCATCGGCGCGCTGGTACGCAACAGCGACGCGGCCGACCATCCGCGCCTGCGCGCCGACTATCCGCTGCTGTCGCAGGCGCTGCTCGCCGGCGCGTCCGCGCAATTGCGCAACATGGCGACCGTCGGCGGCAACCTGATGCAGCGCACGCGCTGCCCGTATTTCTACGATCCCGCGTTCGCACAGTGCAACAAGCGCGAGCCGGGCAGCGGCTGCGCGGCGATCGGCGGCCACAACCGGATGCACGCGATCCTCGGCGCGAGCCCGCAGTGCGTGGCGGTGAACCCGTCGGACATGAGCGTCGCGCTCGCCGCGCTCGACGCCGTCGTGCAGGTGAGCGGCCCGCGCGGCGCACGGCAGATTCCGATCGCGTCGTTTCACCGCTTGCCGGGCGACCGGCCCGATCTCGACACGACGCTCGAACCGGGCGAACTGATCACCGCGGTGGACTTGCCGCCGCCGCGCTTTGCCGACCATGCGCACTATCTGAAAGTGCGCGATCGCGCGAGCTACGCGTTCGCGCTGGTGTCGGTCGCGGCCGCGCTGCGGATGGACGGCCCGCGCGTCGCCGACGCGCGAATCGCGCTCGGCGGCGTCGCGCACAAGCCGTTGCGTGCGACGGAGGCGGAAGCGCATCTCGCGGGCCGCACCCCGACCGACGCGACGTTGCGCGAGGCGGCCACGCTGGCGTTGCGCGATGCGCGGCCACTCGACGGCAATGGCTTCAAGGTCGCACTCGCGCAGCGGGCGATCGTCCGTGCGGTCGGAACGGCAGCCGCTGCCACGGGAGGTACCGCATGAACACGTTGACGGGACAACCGCTCGACCGGGTCGACGGTGTGCTGAAGGTGACGGGCGGCGCGCATTACGCGGCCGAATTCTCCGATGCGCGGCTCGCGCATGCGGTGCTCGTGACGAGCACGATCGCGTCCGGCCGCATCGAATCGATCGATGCGGCGCGCGCCCGCGCGATGCCGGGCGTGCTGATCGTGATCACGCACGAGAACGCGATGCGGCTGCCCAACGGCGGCCGGCCGCCGCTGTCGCCGCCCGCCGGGCGCCGGCTCACGTTGCTGCAGGACGACACGGTGCGCTACAGCAACGAACCCGTCGCGGTCGTCGTCGCCGAAACGCTCGAGCAGGCGACCGACGCCGCGCATGCGGTGCAGGTGCGTTATCGCGCGAGCGATGCGGTGGTGGATTTCGCGCAGGCGAAGCGCGGCGCGCGCGTGCCGCCGAAGCAGCAGGGCCGCGCGATGGATACGCAGCGCGGCGACGTCGAGGCCGGCCTGCGCGAAGGCGCGGTACGCGTCGACGCAACCTATACGACGCCGATGCAGCACCACAACCCGATCGAGCCGCACGCGACGATGGCGCGCTGGGACGGCCCGACGCTCACGCTGCACGACGCGACGCAGGGTGTGTCGAGCGCGAGCACGGCGGTGGCCGCGGTCTTCGGCATCGCGCCGGAACACGTGCGCGTGATTTCACCGTTCCTCGGTGGCGGCTTCGGCTGCAAGGGTTCGTCGTGGTCGCACGTGTCGTTGTGCGCGATGGCCGCGAAGCAGGTCGGGCGCCCGGTTCGTCTCGCGCTGACGCGGCCTCAGATGTTCGGTCCGGTCGGCGGGCGGCCGTTCACCGAGCAGCGCATCGTGCTGGCCGCACGCCAAGATGGAACGTTGACCGCGATGCGCCACGACACGATCGCCACCACGTCGACGTTCGAGGACTGGATGGAGATGTGCGGGATGCCGTCGCGCATCATGTACGCGGTGCCGAACCAGGCAACCACGCATCGGATCGTGTCGCTGAACGTCGGCACGCCGACGTTCATGCGCGCGCCCGGCGAGGCGTCGGGCTCGTTCGCGCTGGAATCGGCGATGGACGAGCTCGCGTGGCGGCTCGGCATGGACCCGGTCGCGCTGCGGCTCGCGAATTACGCGGCGGTCGATCCGCAGGAGGGCAAGCCGTGGTCGAGCAACAAGCTGCGCGAGTGCTACGAGGCCGGCGCGCGGCGCTTCGGCTGGTCGCGCCGCACCGGCGCGCCGCGCACGATGCGCGACGGCGACACGCTGATCGGCCTCGGGATGGCGGCCGCCACGTATCCGGCGAACCGCAGCGAAGCGTCGGCGCGGGCGCGCATCCTGCCGGACGGCACGGCCGAAGTCGCGTCGGGCACGCAGGACATCGGCACCGGCACCTATACGGTGATGACGCAGGTCGCGGCCGATGCGCTCGGTTTCGCGCCGCAGAACGTGCGCTTTTCGCTCGGCGATTCCAGTCTGCCGCGCGCGCCGGTATCGGGCGGCTCGCAATCGGCGGCAAGCGTCGCGCCCGCCGTGCGCGAGGCCGCGCTGCAGGCGCGCGCGAAGCTGATCGCGCTGGCGATTGCCGACTCCGGATCGCCGCTGCACGGCGCCGCGGCCGACGACGTGACGGTCGACAGCGGCTGGGTCGTGCATCGCGGCGACCCGTCGCGGCGCGATCCGGCCGCGGCGGTGATCGCGCGTGCGGGCGGCCAGCCGATCGACGCGCAGGCGACGGCGAAGCCCGGCGACGAGAAGTCGCGCTATGCGTCCCATTCGTTCGGCGCGGTGTTCGCCGAAGTGCACGTTGACGCCGAGCTCGGCACGATTCGCGTGCCGCGCATCGTCGGCGTCTACAGCGTCGGCCGCCTGCTCAACGCGAAGACGGCGCGCAGCCAGTTGATCGGCGGGATGGTGTGGGGGCTCGGCACCGCGCTCGAGGAAGGCTCGCATCTCGACGTGCGGCACGGCCGCTTCACGAACGCGAATCTCGCCGAATATCACGTGCCCGTGAACGCGGACATCGGCGAACTCGACGTGAGTTTCGTCGACGAAAACGACACGCATTTCAATCCGCTCGGCATTCGCGGCATCGGCGAGATCGGCATCACCGGCGTGCCGGCCGCGATCGCCAATGCGGTCTATCACGCGACCGGCGTGCGGGTGCGCGATCTGCCGATCACGCTCGACAAGGTGGCGATGCCGATGCGCGCGTGAGCGTCGGCATCGGCATTGGCGTTAGCGCCGCGGCGTCCTGCGCCGCACTTCGCTGCGCAGCCAGTCGAGCCAGGTGCGGATCGCGGCTTCGTGCGGATGGCCGGGGCGCCACACGACGTAGTGCGCGTACACGTCGGTGATGCGTACCGTCGACACACGCACGAGCGTGCCGTCGGCGAGTTCCGGCTCGATCAGCGAGCGGCGCGCGAGCGCGACGCCGCGGCCTTTCAGTGCCGCGTCGATCAGCGCGTTCGTGTCGGTGAAGCGCGGCGCGCGCGCGGATTCGGTGAGGTCGAGCCGCGCGGCCTGGCACCACGGTTCCCACGGCTGCGCGGTATGGCGCAGCAACGTCGCGCGCACGAGATCGGCCGGCGTACGCGGCGCGACGCCGTCGCGATTGCGGTATGCAGGGCTCGCGACCGGGAAGATCGTCTCGTTCATCAGCTTCTCGGCGACGACGCCGGGCCACGTGCCGGGCCCGTAGCGCAACGCGACGTCGATGCGGTCGCGCTTGCGCAGCGGCGCGAGCGCCACGTCCGGATGCAGCACGATCGAGATGTGCGGATGCGCGGCGGAGAAGCGCGGCAGGCGCGGCGCGAGCCAGCGCTCGGCGACGCTCGGCAGCACGCTCACGTTCAGCGTTACGTCGCAGGTGCGCGGGCGGCGGCGCACCGCCAGCGTCGGCTCGAACGCGCGTTCGAGCACGCTCAGGCCCTGGCGAACCTGCAGTGCGAGGGCATGCGCGGCGTGCGTCGGCGTCGCGCCGTTGCGTTCGCGCGTGAACAGCGGATAGCCGAGCTGCGCCTCGAGCGCGCGAATGTGCTGGCTGACCGCGCCTTGCGTGAGTGCGAGTTCGTCGGCCGCGCGCGTGAAGCTCTGCAGCCGCACGGCGGCTTCGAACGCGCGCAGCGTCTGCAGCGGAGGGAGGTGGATGCGTCGCATACGGGTATTAGTATCACTAATGTCCGAGCACGACAATTCATCGTTTGCCGCGCATCGGCATGCGTTCCTACACTCGGTTCCGTCTTCCACAGCCCGTCGGGCCACCCCGCCATGAACGCCTATCGTCTCTATCTTTCGCCGGGCGCCTGCTCGCTCGCCGCCCACATCGCGCTGGAGGAAACCGGCGCGCCGTTCGACGTCGAGATCGTGTCCGTGCGCGAGCAGCAGAACCTCGAAGCGCGCTATCTCGCGATCAACCCGAAAGCGCGCGTGCCCGTGCTCGCGATTCCGGGCGAGCCGCGCGTGCTGACCGAAACGCCGGCGATCCTCACGTATCTCGCGCGCCGCTATCCGGATGCGCAATTGCTGCCGCTCGACGATCCGCTGCGCGAGGCGCGGTGCCACGAATGGCTCGCCTGGCTGGTCGGCTGGGTGCATGGTGTCGGTTATGGCGCGCTGTGGCGGCCGGGCCGCTTCATCGACGATCCGGCGCTGCACGGCGCGGTGAGCGCGCATGGGCGCGGCACGATCGACGCCGCGAACGCGTCGATCGAAGCCCTGCTGGCCGACGGCCGCACGTGGGCCGAGCCGGGCGCGCATTCGATCGTCGATCCGTTCCTGCTCGTGCTGTATCGCTGGGGCGTCGCGATCGGGCTCGACATGACCCGGCATCCCGCATGGACCGCTCATGCACAGCGCGAGGCCGAACGGCCGGCCGCGCGGCGCGCGCTGGCGCGCGAGGCGGCCTGACGAGGGGGAGCGGGCGTCGCGGGTCTTTGCTGCGACGCCCGCGTCGCCCGAGTGAAACGGGCGGGGCGGCTATTTCGCCGCGAACAGCGGGTAGGTCGCGCCCGCGACCAGCGCCGCCGCGAGCCACACCACGCTCCACGAACTCGCGGCGAGCAGCGGCGGAATCGCGAGCGGCGTCGCGAACAGCCCGAGGTAGACGACCGTGTTCGCCATCCCGAGCGCGGTGCCCGCGTGGTTCGCGCCGGCGAGCGTCGCGAGCTCCGTGTACGCGACGCCGTGCCACGCCGACACACAGATGCCGGCGAACACGAGAATCGCGACGATCGCGGCGAGCGGCACATGCGGGCTGCCGGCCGTCGCCGCCGCGAGCAGCGTGAACGACCCGGCCGCGACGAACACGGAGCCGCGCAGGTACGCGCGCCGGTTGCCGTGCCGGTCGGTGTGGCGGCCGCTCCAGACGCGCATCACCATCGCGCCGAGCTGCAGCGCGACCATCGCCGCGCTGATGCCGGCGAGGCCGAGCCGGCCGAAGTCGTGCAGGAACACCGTCGCGAACGTGAGTACCGCGAACTGCGGCGCGCACAACAGGCCGATGCCGAGCACGATCCGCCACACCGGGCGGCTCGCCAGCGGATTGCGCGTGGGGCTGGCGGCCTGCGGCCGTTGGGCCGCGCGAGGCGTGGAGACGTGTGGGGCGAGGTGCGCCGCGGCCGGCTCGGCGGGCGGCTCGTGCAGCCAGCGCCACGTGAGCGCGGCCGATCCCGCGCACAGCAGCATCAGCGCACCGAACACCGCGGCGAAGCCGGCATGCGACGCGAGCGACGGCAGCAGCGCCGCGCCGAGGCCGCCGCCGAGCGGCACGGCCGTCTGGCGGATGCTCATCGCGAGCCCGCGTTCGCGCTCGCCGAACCAGCGCATCACCGCGCGCCCGCTCGAGCCGTTCACGCTGCCGCCGAGCAGGCCGACGCAGCACATCGCCGCGACGACGCGCATCAGCGGCGGCACCGCGTGCGCGGTCGGGACGATCGTGCACACCATCAGCGCGAGCATCGCGGCCGTCGCGACGAGCCCGGTCAGCAGTACACGGCGGTCGCCGAAGCGGTCGGCGGCGATTCCCCACGGCAGCTCGGACAGCGCGACGCCGAAGCCGAGCGCGCCGAGCACGAGGCCGAGCGCGCCGTTGTCGAGGTGATAGGCCGAGCGCATCCACACGGCCGTGGTCGGAATACCGGCCGCGGCGGCCGAAAAGCTCAGGTTCGCGGCGACGCCGGCCGCCAGCACGCGCCAGCGATGGGCGGGCCCGCGCACGTCGCGGGCAAGCGAGGAGGGAGAAGCGATGCACGACGTATCCATGACGACAGGCCCGGTTCGAAGTTGACGTCCACAGTCTGGCGGCCTACATTCATCCTGAAAATCGGAAAGTTTTTGATGAATCGTTCGATAAATCAGGATGATTGAGATGCCCGGACAAGACATTCCGCGCGACGGCGGCGAGCCGCTCGCGGGGGCCGATGCCGCGCTGGCGCGGCCCAACTTCGACGTCGCGGCGCTGCGCAGCCTCGTCGCGGGCGTGGATCTCGGCAGTTTCGCGAAGGCGGCCGACCGCGTCGCGCGCTCGTCGTCGGCGGTGAGCGCGCAGATTCGCAAGCTCGAGGAGCAGGCCGGCACGCCGCTGTTCGTGAAAGCCGGGCGCGGGCTCGCGCTGACCGACGCCGGCGACGCGATGCTGCGCTACGCGCGGCGGATGATCGAGCTGAACGACGAGGCGGCCGCGGCCGTGCGGGGCGTGAAGCTCGACGGCTGGGTCCGGGTCGGGCTGCAGGAGGATTTCGGCGAGGCGATCCTGCCGGACGTGCTCGGGCGGTTCGCGCGCGCCCATCCGAAGGTGAAGATCGAGGCGCGCGTCGCGCGCAACGCCGATCTGCTCGACCGGCTCGATGCGAACCAGCTCGATCTGGCGCTCGTGTGGGGCGATCCGGCGTCGGCGGCGCTCGTGTCGCGGACGGGCGTCGACAGCGAGGCGATCGCGCAGGTGCCGATGCAATGGATCGGCGCGGTGGCGGGCGGGGGTGTCGGGATGATGGACGGCGGCGGGGATGCGGGTGGGGAGGGCGGTGTGCGCGGTGAGGGCGGCCGTGCCGTGCGTGCGACGGACGAGCCGTTGCCGCTCGTCGTGTTCGACCGGCCGTGCCGGTTCTTCGGCGCGGCGACCGATGCGCTCGACCGTGCGGGCGTGCCGTGGCGCGTCGCGTTCACGACGCCGAGCCTAGCCGGCTTATGGGCGGCCGCGGCGGCCGGTCTCGGGCTGACGGTGCGCTCGCATTACGGGCTGCCCGCGTCGGTGCGCGTGCTCGATGCGGCGTCGTGCGGGCTGCCGGCGCTGCCGAGCCTGCCGCTGATCCTGCTGCGGCGCACGTCGTCGGCGACGCCGACGGTCGATCGGCTCGCGCGGATCGTGACGCAGGCGGTGGGGGAGGCGACGGAGGGAGCGCTTGCGGCGTGATTCCGGACGCGACGACCAGCCAGTGTCCGAGCGGCTGGACGTTCGGCCTATTGGAGCAATGACGCGAATGTCGTAACAATGGTGGGTCACTCAATGGAGCTCATCATGCAAGTTGCCACTGTTCCCGAAGCCACGCTCGATCTGCAGCGGCTTCTCGATGCCGCGATTGCCGGCGAACGTGTCGTGATCACGCAGGCCGGCAAGCAGGCGGTCCGGCTCGTGCCGCTCAGGCCGATTCATCCGTACGGGGCCATGGAGGGCGAGATATGGATAGCCGACGACTTCGATGCACCGCTTCCCGACGATTTGTTGGACGCGTTCGAAGGCAAGTAATGCGACTGCTGTTCGATACGCATATCTTTCTCTGGATGGTTGCGAATAATCCGAAGCTGAGTGTTCGCGCGCGCAGGTTGATTGATTCCGCAGACGAAGTGTTCATCAGCAGCGCGAGTATCTGGGAAGTGGCCATCAAAGCCAGCAAGGGGAAGCTGGACGTCGATGTGGATCGGCTGGTCGACAAGCTCAAGATGAGTCAATACCGGGAACTGCCCGTTCGGGCCGCACACGGTGCGGCCGTTCGTCATCTTCCCCATCACCACGGCGACCCGTTCGACCGATTGCTGGTCGCGCAGGCCTCGTACGAGCCGATGGTGCTCATCACCGCCGACGGCCACCTTGCGCAGTATGGTGCGTCAAGAATCTTGACGGTCTGAAACAGTTTCGGGATCGAGTCCCTACGCTGTAGCAGCCGCCGACGCGGACGCTTCGAGCTCCGCACGGAGCTTGTCCAACCGCTCCCGCAACCCCTCGCTCGCCGGCACGAACGGCAGCCGCAACCCGTCCTCGCACCACCCCTGCGCGGCGAGCACGGCCTTCACCGGCGCCGGGTTGGGTTCTGCGAACAGCGCTGCGACGAGCGGCTGCAGCGCGACCGACAGGCGCCGCGCATCGGCGAGCCGCCCGTCGCGCAGTAGCGCATGGATGCGCACATGCCATTCGGGCAGCACGTGGGCGCTGCTCGCGATCGCGCCGTGCGCCCCCGCGCACATCGCCGCGAAATTCTGGTTGTCGTCGCCGGACAGGATCGCGAGCGGCGTGTCGTGCACGAGCCGGCTCATCCGGTCGAGCGTACCGCCGCATTCCTTGATGCCGGCGACGCGCGAGTCGCACGCGAGCGCCTGCAGCGTGTCCAGTTCGACGTTCACGCCGGTGCGGTACGGGATGTTATAGACGAGCACCGGCAGGTCGGCCGCGTCGACGATCGCTTCGACATGGCGGCGGATGCCGTCCTGCGTCGGCCGTACGTAGACGGGCGGCGTGACGAGCAGCCCGTCGGGGCGCAGCGCCGCGAGTTCGCGCGCGCGGGCGGCCGCGAAGTGCGTCGCGCTCGCGGTCAGCCCGACGACGATCGGCAGCGCGGGCGCCGCATCGCGCAGCGTCGCGAACACCGCGTCCTGTTCGCGCGCGTCGAGCAGCACGCCTTCACCGGTCGTCGCCCCCGCGACGAAGCCTGCGATGCCCGCGGCCACATAGTGGCGTGCGAGCCGCGCGAGCGCTGCATGGTCGACCTCGCCATGATGAAACGGCGTGATGATCGGCAGCCAGATACCTTCGAAACGTGTGTTCATGCAAAGCCTCATGGTGGAAACGGAGTGAGAAGGAACCGTTCCGCCGGCGGTGTGCCGGAGCGAGGCGTGCGTGCAAGGAGAAAGAAACGACCTGCGGGCATCCCGTCCGGCATTCGCCTGACGGGACGCGACGTCCCCGTCAGTCGAGGAGTCGTTTTTTCAGTTTCAGCCCGGCCGCGCGCGCACCTGCCGCGACGGCGGCGAGGATCGAGGGCGAGCGCAGGGTAGCGGACATGGATGAACCGTGAGTGGGCTGAGCGGCGATCTTAACACCGGGGCGGCGGCGCGCGCGAGCCCCCGGCCGCCGTTTAGCAGAATTCGAGATTTGCTTTCCACGACTGATTGGAAGGCGCGCCGCGGCCGGCCGCTAGAATGCCCGCTTACGTTTCGATGACAGCGCGTACGCGTGCGGTCACGCACATTCACCACCACTGGAAACGGGGCATATCACGATGGCAAGCATCAAGGGGATCGGCCGCTGGCTGCACACGGGTGCGGCGGCGGCGCTGGTCGTGGCGGCGACGGCCGCGCACGCGGACACGTCGATCCTGAACGTGTCGTACGACGTGACGCGCGAGCTGTACAAGGACATCAACACGAGCTTTGCCGCCGCCTACAAGCAAAAGACCGGCGAGACGGTCACGATCAAGCAGTCGCACGGTGCATCGAGCGCGCAGGCGCTGTCGGTGCTGCAGGGGTTGCAGGCCGACGTCGTGACGATGAACCAGCCGAACGACATCGACCTGCTCGCCGAGCGCGGGCAGCTTCTGCCCAAGGACTGGCGCGCGCGCTTCCCGGACAACAGCTCGCCGTACTCGACGACGATGGTGTTCCTCGTGCGCAAGGGCAACCCGAAGGCGATCAAGGACTGGAGCGATCTCGCGAAGCCGGGCGTCCAGGTGATCATCGCGAACCCGAAGACGTCGGGCAACGGCCGCTATGCGTATCTCGCCGCATGGGGCTTCCAGAAGCAGAAGGGCGCGACCGACCAGCAGGCCCTCGACTTCGAGAAGGCGATCTTCCGCAACGTGCCGGTGCTCGATTCGGGCGGCCGCGGCGCGACGACGACGTTCACGCAGCGCGGCATCGGCGACGTGCTCGTCACGTTCGAGAACGAAGTCGCGCTGATGGACACGGGCGCGTCGGGCGCGCAGTTCGACGCCGTGTATCCGTCGGCGAGCATCCTCGCGGAGCCGCCCGTCGCCGTCGTCGACAAGGTGGTCGACAAGAAGGGCACGCGCAAGGTCGCGCAGGCGTATCTCGACTACCTGTACACGCCGGAAGCGCAGGAGATCATCGCGCAGCACCATCTGCGCCCGCGCGATGCGGCCGTGCTGAAGAAGCATGCGGCCGAGTTCAAGGCGCTGAAGACGTTCAGCGTCGAGCAGGTCTTCGGCAGCTGGGCGAACGCGCAGAAGACCCATTTCGCCGACGGCGGTACGTTCGACCAGGTGATCGTCGACCGGAAGTGAGCGCGGCGCGCGCGACGCGCGGGTTCGCATGACGACGCAGCCGGCCGCTCGTGCGGCCGGCTTTTTTACGCCTGCGCGGCGCGTTGCCGTTCCAAACCGGCCCGCATTCCCGGCCGCCGCCGCGCGTGCTACGCTCATCGCCTCCCTGCAACCGGCGCCGCGCGATGAACGTCGATTCGTCCTCCCCAGCCTCCCGCGGCCATGGCCGCAAGATCTGGTCGGGCACCCGCCCGGTGATCGCGTACGGGATGCCGCCGCTCGGCTGGCGCGACTTCTACCATCGCGCGCTGACGGTCAGCTGGCCCGTGTTCTTCCTGTCGCTCGCGGTGCTGTTCCTGCTGCTCAACGGCGGCTTCGCGACGCTCTACCTGCTCGGCTATGCGCCGATCGCGAACCAGTCGCCGGCCGGCTTCGGCGGCGCGTTCTTCTTCAGCGTCGAGACGCTTGCGACCGTCGGCTACGGCGACATGCATCCGCAGACGGTCTATGCGCACCTCGTCGCGACGTTCGAGATCTTCGTCGGGATGTCGGGCATCGCATTGGCCACGGGGCTCGTGTTCGCGCGGTTTTCGCGGCCGCAGGCGAAAATCCTGTTCGCGCGCTACGCGATCGTGCGGCCGCTCAACGGCCGGATGACGCTGATGGTGCGCGCCGCGAATGCCCGCCAGAACGTGATTGCCGAGGCGCAGGCGAAACTGCGGCTGATGCGCGTCGAAGGCACGCACGAGGGCTACTCGCTGCGCAAGATTCACGACCTGCCGCTCGTGCGCAACGAGCATCCGATCTTCCTGCTCGGCTGGAACCTGATGCACGTGATCGACGAGTCGAGCGCGCTGTTCGGCGAGACACCCGAGTCGCTCGCCGCGCGCGAAGCGTCGCTGCTGATCACGATCGAGGGCTCGGACGAGACCACCGCGCAGGTCATGCAGGCGCGTCATGAGTGGGCGCATGACGCGATCCGCTGGGGCCACCGCTATGTCGACCTGATGCACGATGAGGACGGCATCACGCACATCGATTACACGCATTTTCATGAAGTCGTGCCGATCGACGTCGATACCGACGAGCGCGGTTCGCCGGGCGTGGTGATCGACGCGGGTGCGTCGGCGCCGGGGCCGGCCGCGCAGGCGTGATCAAGGGCGGCGGGGCGCCGCCCCGTCGCGCGTCATGCGTGCAGCAGACGCGCCGCTTCGCGCTGTTCGATCGCGACCGCGCGGCGGAACGCGTCGCGGTCCTCGGCGCGTGCGACGTAGTCGCCGAGCACGCCTTCGTGCGGCAGCAGATGCGCGTCGAACGCGATCTTCAGCGTGCTGGCGAGCAGCAGGTCGGCCGCGGTGAAGCGTTCGCCGACGAGCCAGCGGCTGTGGGCGAGCGCTTGTGCGAGGGCGCGCTGCACGCGCGTGATATTGCCCCAGCCGAATGCGACCGGGTTGCCCGACGCGCCGGTGAATTTCTCGGCCATCGCCGGTTCGAGGCAGGTCGGCGTGAAGAACATCCACTGGAGGAAGCGGCCGCGCAGCGGATCGTCGGGCGCGACGCCGAGCCCGGCGTCCGGGCAACGGTCGGCAAGATAGAGCAGCACGGCGCCCGATTCGGCGAACGGGGCGCTGCCGTCGTCGAGCGCGGGCAGCTTCGCCATCGGGTTGACCTGCACGAACGCGTCGCTGCCCTGTTCGTGCGAGCGCAGGTCGATCGGCACGAGTTCGTACACTCCGCCGATTTCCTCGAGCATCCACAGCGCCCGGAATGCCCGGGTCTTCGGCCAGTAGTAGAGCTTCATCGCGCCTCCGCGTTTGGGTGCTGCTGTCGATCCGGTCGATGCTCAAGCGTACCCGAGCGCGGGAGGTTGGGACAGGGGCGTCCGGCTAGGGGCGCCCGGCCAAGGGCGCTCCGCTAGGGGTACCAGGTTTGGTTGCACGCAGCTGATTCGATGCGCTGGGGCAGCGGTGAATCGCGGGAGATGACCCGCAGAGCCTTGTGTGACTGAAGTTCGTAATATAACTAGTTATAGCAAAACTAGTTATGAAAATTCAAAAAATCCTTGGCGCGAACCAGCATTGCTACACTGCGCCCGGCTCATTGCCCAGTACCCACGCATACGGTAACGCAATCGCCCGGCCGCGCTCGCCGACGCATCACGCACCACCGCACTCACCGGAGACAAGTCACGCATGGCAACCGACGATCGCACCACGATCATTCCGCGCAGAACGCCCGAATCGGCGGCCATGGTGGCCGAGGTCAAGCGGGCGATGGCGATCACCGCGCGGCTCAACCGCCTGACGTTCGACGATGCGGCGGACGTACGCGCATTGTTCGGTGAACTGATCGGCACGCAGGTGGACGACGGCTTCGTGCTGATCCCGCCATTCCATGCGACGGGCGGCGCCGGCATGAAGCTCGGACGCAACGTGTTCGTCAACCAGAACTGCACGTTCTACGACCTGGGCGGACTCGAGATCGGCGACGACGTGATGATCGGCCCGAACGTCAGCCTGATCACGTCCGGTCATCCGGTCGAGCCTTCGCGGCGGCGCGACGGCGTGATCGCGAAGCCGATCGTGATCGAGCGGAACGTGTGGATCGGCGCGGGCGCGACGATCATCGGCGGCGTGACGATCGGCGAGAATGCGGTCGTCGCAGCCGCGGCCGTCGTTACCCGGGACGTTCCGCCGAATACGCTGGTCGGCGGCAATCCGGCGAAGATCATCCGGTCGATTGCCGAATAACGTCGCCCGGGTGTGCGCGCCGGTGCGATGAGGCATCGGCGGAGGGATGTGGACAACCGCTCACCACGCTCACTCGAAACGCTGTGCATTTGAACGGTGAGCGTGCCGCCGAGGCCGTCCCGACAAGCCTTTCCAGCTTTTCCCGATTGTCACGCGCCGAGTCGTCCGTCGATCGGCAGAGGAAGATCCGGGCGTGCGCCGGTTGTGGATATCTGCGGCCCGAAACGACTCGGCGCGCTGTGGTTTTCACAGGTGAGGGTGACCGGACGCTGCGCGATACATGAAGCGGGTTGTGGACAACTCGCGGCAAATCGAAGCGAAATGCTGTGAAAGTCAACGGTGAGTGTCGCGCCCGATCTGGCGGTGTGCCTGCATTGGCGCGGGTTTCCGGTCGTTGCCGTGGTTCGGAGCGCCGCGCATTCTAGCCGAATGGCGCAGCGTGCATGACCGCGATCTGCAGACCCGACACGTCGACATCCGGCTCCGGCCCCCAATCGAAGGGCTGTGCATTCTAACGGTGAGCGCCGGCGCGTGCTTCGCAATATGCAGATTTCGACGTGCCTGTCCGCGTTCTCCAGCGACTCGGCGCGCTGTGCAATTCAATGGTGAGCGTGAGCCGGCGATCGGCGCGAGGGCCGTCGGAATGCTGCCGTTCGACTGCCGATGCCGCACGAGCGCTGTTCCTGTCCGACCCGAGCGCAAGGTGGGAGCAACGACGACGCGCGTGCCCGTGTGGATATCCGTCGGCAGAAACGACCCGCGGCACTGTGTATTTCGACGGTGAGCATCCGTGCCCGACCGCATGACGAGCCGCTTCCGGTATGGATTGCCACTCGTCGGTAGCCTTCGAAGCGTGCTTCTCTTATCGATCGAGCGCGTTCGCTCATGTGGATATCCATCCGTCGAAACGACTCGCGGCACTGTGTATTTCGACGGTGAGCATCCGCACCCGATCGGTTGACGAGCCGCTTCCGGTATGGATTGCCACTCGTCGGTAGCCTTCGAAGCGTGCTTCTCTTATCGATCGAGCGCGTTCGCTCATGTGGATATCCGTCCGTCGAAACGACTCGAGGCACTGTGTATTTCGACGGTGAGCATCCGTGCCCGACCGCATGACGAGCCGCTTCCGGTATGGATTGCCCCTTGGCGGTACGCTTCGAAACGTGCGTCAGCTATCGATCGGAGAACGCACGTCCATGTGGATATCCGGCCTGCTCAAGCACTCGAAGCGCTGTGGTTTTCAACGGTGAGAGTGCGCGTATGGCCGGGAGGCAACGCAGTTCCGCACGTGGACAACTACCCCGCCAGCCAGTCGAAGCCCTGTGTATTTCAACGGTGAGAGCGAGCCGGCAATCGCTCGACCAGCGTGTTCAGGCGAGATGTCCAGCCGGCAAACTCACTCTCGCCCCTGTGTATTCGAACGGTGAGCGCAGACGGAGGACCGACGAAACGCGCGGTTTCCGATGTGGATATCCGCCGCCGAAATTCACTCGCCAATCTGTGAATTTCAACGGTGAGCGCCCCGCATGCCGATTCCTGATGTGGATATCCCGGCCCCGACGCCACTCGAAACGCTGTGCAATCGAACGGTGAGCGCGCGAGCCGATCGACAGAGCGGCGCGGCATTGTGGACATCCGACGTCGCCAGCCAATCCGAATGCTGTGCATTCCAACGGTGAGGGTGACGGCCCGATGCCCCGAAACCCTTGTCGCAAGGGGTTCGAGCGCCATCCACCCTGCTGACGGTGAGCCCCGCGGCACGCCCCGCCTTTTCCGCCGGACCATCCGACCACCGCGACACGCCTCCCCATCACACTCCGGCCGCCCCGCGCGAGAACTCTCTCAAATCCCGTCAAAAAGCTGCGCAGTTTTTCTCACGGCAGGCCCCTCCGAGCAAGATGAGAAAAAACATTCTCGGCCGCGCGCGAAAAAATAGAGCCATTCGCTGCCGGCACCCTGCGTCGTCCGACGCCCCGCCGCGCACGGCCCAGAACAGCACGACAGCACAATCCGGAGACATCCCCTCATGACCGCCCGCCTGCCCGTCGACGGCACGCCTGCCCTGTCCGACTACCGCCTGACCGACAACCTGACCGCGACGCGCGGCCGGATCTTCCTGACCGGCACGCAGGCGCTGATCCGCCTGCTGCTGATGCAGCGCGCAGTCGATACCGAACAGGGGCTCAACACGGCCGGCTTCGTCAGCGGCTATCGCGGTTCGCCGCTCGGCATGGTCGACCAGCAGCTGTGGAAGGCGAAGAAACTGCTCGACGCCAGCAGCGTGCGCTTCCTGCCCGCGATCAACGAGGAACTCGGCGGCACGGCCGTGCTCGGCACGCAGCGGGTCGAGGCCGACCCGGAGCGTACGGTCGAGGGCGTGTATGCGATGTGGTACGGCAAGGGCCCGGGCGTCGATCGCGCGGGCGATGCGCTGAAGCACGGCAACGCGTACGGTTCGTCGCCGCACGGCGGCGTGCTGGTCGTCGCGGGCGACGATCACGGCTGCGTGTCGTCGTCGATGCCGCACCAGAGCGACTTCGCGATGATGGCGTGGCACATGCCGGTCGTGAACCCGTCGAACATCGCCGACATGCTCGAATTCGGCCTGTACGGCTGGGCGCTGTCGCGCTACTCGGGCGCGTGGGTCGGCTTCAAGGCGATCTCGGAAACGGTCGAGTCGGGCTCGACCGTCGACCTCGATGCATTGCAGACGCGCTGGCCGGCGCCGGCAGGCTTCACGCCGCCGGCGGGCGGCCTGCACAATCGTTGGCCCGACCTGCCGAGCCTCACGATCGAGGCGCGTCTCGCGGCGAAGCTCGACGCGGTGCGCCATTTCGCGCGCGCCAACAGCATCGACAAGTGGATCGCGCCGAGCGCACAGGCGAACGTCGGCATCGTCACCTGCGGCAAGGCGCACCTCGACCTGATGGAAGCGCTGCGCCGCCTCGACCTGACGGTCGCCGATCTCGACGCGGCCGGCGTGCGGATCTACAAGGTCGGCCTGTCGTATCCGCTCGAAATGACGCGCATCGAAACCTTCGTCGACGGGCTCGCCGAAGTGCTGGTGATCGAGGAGAAGGGCCCGGTCATCGAGCAGCAGATCAAGGACTACCTGTACAACCGCACCGAAGGCGCCCGCCCGCGCGTGCTCGGCAAGCACGACGCGGCCGGTGCGTGCCTGCTGTCCGAGCTCGGCGAGCTGCGTCCGTCGCGCATCCTGCCGGTGTTCGCGGCATGGCTCGCGCGGCACAAGCCGGCGCTCGACCGGCGCGAGCGCGTGGTCGATCTCGTCGCGCCGCAGATCCTGTCGAACGAGGCCGACGCGGTGAAGCGCACGCCGTATTTCTGCTCGGGCTGCCCGCACAACACGTCGACGAAGGTGCCGGAAGGCTCGATCGCGCAGGCCGGCATCGGTTGCCATTTCATGGCGTCGTGGATGGAGCGCGACACGACGGGGTTGATCCAGATGGGCGGCGAGGGCGTCGACTGGGCCGCGCACGCGATGTTCACCAACACGAAGCACGTGTTCCAGAACCTCGGCGACGGCACCTACTTCCACTCGGGCATCCTCGCGATCCGCCAGGCGGTCGCCGCGAAAGCGAACATCACGTACAAGATCCTCTACAACGACGCGGTCGCGATGACGGGCGGCCAGCCGGTCGACGGCAGCATCTCGGTTCCGCAGATCGCGCGGCAGGTCGAGGCGGAAGGCGTGTCGCGCTTCGTCGTCGTGTCGGACGAACCGGAGAAGTACGACGGCCATCACGGGCAGTTCCCGACCGGCACGACGTTCCATCACCGCAGCGAACTCGACGCGGTGCAGCGTGAATTGCGCGAAACGCCGGGCGTCACCGTGCTGATCTACGACCAGACCTGCGCGGCCGAGAAGCGTCGCCGCCGCAAGAAAGGCGAATTCCCCGACCCGGACAAGCGCCTGTTCATCAACGACGCGGTGTGCGAAGGCTGCGGCGACTGCGGCGTGCAGTCGAACTGCCTGTCGGTCGAGCCGCTCGAGACGCCGCTCGGCCGCAAGCGCCGCATCGACCAGTCGTCGTGCAACAAGGACTATTCGTGCGTGAACGGCTTCTGTCCGAGCTTCGTGACGGTCGAAGGCGCGGCGCTGAAGAAGGCGGCCGGCGCCGCATTCGACGAAGCGGCGCTCGCCGCGCGTGTCGACGCGCTGCCGGTGCCGGCGACGCACCTCGACGCGGCGCCGTTCGACATGCTCGTGACGGGCGTGGGCGGCACCGGCGTCGTGACGGTCGGCGCGCTGATCAGCATGGCCGCGCACCTCGAAGGCAAGAGCGCGTCGGTGCTCGACTTCATGGGTTTCGCGCAGAAGGGCGGCTCGGTGCTGTCGTTCGTGCGGATCGCGTCGAGCGACCGCTGGCTGAACCAGGTGCGCATCGACACGCAGCAGGCCGACGTGCTGCTCGCGTGCGACATGGTCGTCGGGGCGAGCGCCGAGGCGCTGCAGACGGTGCGTCACGCGCGCACGCGGATCGTCGTTAACACGCACCGGATTCCGAACGCGTCGTTCGTGCAGAACCCCGACGCGAACCTGCATGCGGACGCATTGCTTGAAAAAATGCACCACGCGGCCGGCGACGGCTACCTGTCGAGCTGCGACGCGCAGGCGCTCGCCGCGAAATTCCTCGGCGATTCGATCGGCGCGAACATCCTGATGCTCGGCTACGCGTGGCAGCTTGGCCTCGTGCCGGTGTCGCTCGCCGCGATGATGCGCGCGATCGAGCTGAACAACGTCGCGGTGCCGATGAACAAGCTCGCGTTCTCGATCGGCCGGATGGCGGCCGGCGACGCGGCGGGCCTCGACGCGTTGTGGAACGCGCGTCATGCGATGGCCGTCCACGCCGCGCCGGAGACGCTTGCCGAGCTGATCGCCGATCGCGAGGCGCGTCTCGACGCGTATGGCGGTGCGCGCTATGTCGAGCGCTATCGGGCGCTGGTGAACGCGGCGCGCGCGAAGGGCGACGATGCGCTGACGCGCGCGGTTGCGACGACGTTCTACCGGCTGCTCGCGGTGAAGGACGAATACGAAGTCGCGCGGCTGTACACGGACGACGCGTTCCGCACGGCGCTCGAAGCGCAGTTCGAAGGCGTGCCGGGGCAGACGTACCGCGTGAAGTTCAACCTGGCGCCGCCGACGGTCGCGAAGGCCGGCAGCGACGGCAGCACGCCGAAGAAGCGCGTGTTCGGCCAGTGGATGTGGCCGGTGTTCGGCATGCTGGCGCGCGTGCGCAGCCTGCGCGGCACGTGGCTCGATCCGTTCGGCCGCACGGTCGAGCGCAAGATGGAGCGCGCGCTGGCCGACGACTACGAAACGACGCTCAAGCGTGCGTTCGCCGCAATGACCCCCGGCAATGCGGCGCAGGTCGTGCAACTGGCCGACCTGCACGCCCGCGTGCGCGGCTTCGGTCACGTGAAGGTGCGCAACCTGGCCGGCGTGAAGCGTGCGGAACGCGAGCTCGCGCTGCAGCTCGGCATCGACGCGGCGACGAGCGCGGCCGTGCAGCATGCGCTCGACGAGATGAAGGGCGCGGGGACGCTGAAGGGGATTCCGGTCGTCGTCGCGAAGTAACGCGAACGTGAGTGGATGTGAAAACGGCGATGCTCGTGCGAGCGTCGCCGTTTTTTTATGGTCCTCGGTGGCTGCGCGCAGGCCGCAGCCGGCCCGTCAAACAATGCCTTTCTTGCGCGTCGACAGCGCGGTTTCAGACAGGTCGATCTCGCGGAGCAGCTTCGTCAGCGTCTCGTCGGAAATCTTGCTGTCGCTGCGCAGCCGGTACAGCGCCGAGCGTTCCGCGCGCACGGCCGCGATCCGCATCTGCAGCTCCATCGTTTCGGCCTGCTGCGCTTGCGCGCGCGGCGTGGGGCCGTCGTCGGCCAGCGCGGCGAGCCGGCGGCGATATTGATCCATCACGCGCGCGGAGATGTCCGCGCAGCGCGCCGCGCCCGATTCGTCGAGATCGGCCGAGATCGCGTCGTGCGACGAATCGACCGCGCGGATCGCGGCCTGCGCGGCGGCCGAGCGTGCGATGCGCTCCTCGTTGCCGAGCGGGTTGCGCGTCGAGCGCACGCCGCGCAGCAGCAGCGGCAGGCCGATCACCCCGACGATCAGCGAGCCGAGGATCACGGCCGACGCGATGAAGATCGCGGTGTCGCGGCCCGGCAGCGGCGCGCCGTCGGACAGCGCGACCGGAATCGACAGCACGCCGGCGAGCGTGACCGCGCCGCGCACGCCGCCGACCGTCATCACCGCGATCGTGCGTACGCCGGCCATCGTGCCGGCGAGGCCATGGCGCGCGGCGCGGCGGCTCGCGAACCAGCGCAGCAGCCACACCCACAGGAAGCGGATCGCATACAGCGCGAGCATCATCGCGCACACGTTGAAGATCATGCGGCCGACCAGCGCGTCGCTCGTATGGTGCGCGTCGACGAGCGCGCGGCCGATGATGTGCGGCAACTGCAGCCCGAGCATGATGAACACCATGCCGTTGAACACGAATTCGATCATCGCCCACGTGCTTTCGGCGCGCACGCGCGACGCGACGGTGCTTTTGCGCGAGAAGCTCGTGTAATTCATCATCATCCCGGCCGACACGGCCGCGAGCACGCCCGACAGGTCGAGGTGCTCGGCGAACAGGTAGGCGGCGAACGGCACCAGCAGCGTCATCACGATGCCGGGGGCCGGATCGCCTTCCTGCTCGGCATTCAGGAAGCGCGTCGACAGCGCGCTGAACACCCACGACACGATCGCGCCCGTCGCGAGCCCGCCGGCGGCGACGATCACGAATGTGACCGACGCGGCGCGCAGCGAGAACACGCCGGTGAGCGCGGCCGCGATCGCGAACTTCAGCGCGACGAGGCCCGACGCGTCGTTCATCAGCGCCTCGCCTTCGAGGATGTGCATCAGTTGCGGCGGAATGCGGCCCTTGCCGGCGATGCCGGACAGCGCGACCGCGTCGGTCGGCGACAGCACCGCAGCGAGCGCGAACGCGATCGGCAGCGGCAACTCGGGAATCAGCCAGTGTGCGAAGTAGCCCACTGCGAGTACCGTCATGAACACGAGCCCGAACGCGAGCATCAGGATCGCGCGGCGCTGCAGGTAAAGCTCGCGTTTCGGAATCCGCCAGCCGTCCGCGAACAGCAGCGGCGGAATGAACAGCAGCATGAAGATCTCGGGATCGAACGTGACGTGCAGGTTCAGCTTCGGCCACGCGAGCATCGCGCCGAACGCGATCTGCATCAGCGGCAGCGGCAGTTGCAACGGCAGGAGGCGCGTGACGGCGCCGGACAGTGCGACGGTCAGCAGCAGAATGAGGACTGTGAAAACGATTTCCATCGATACGGCGAATGACGTGAAATGAAACGATCGTACGGAGTGTAGCGTGCCGACGTGACGGGCGCGTTCAAGCGGTCGGTGCGTGCGCACGGAAATGGTGCGCGAGTAGCGCGCCACGGTGGTGCGGTGGCCGCGTGCGGCCGCGCGGCGCATGGGTTCTGCGCGCCTTGCACGGAGCTTGCTTGAAGGTGGGCAGCCACCCGGCCCGCGCCGGGCAACCGAGGGTCCAACCATGACATTGCGCGCCGTCCCGTTCGTCGTCCGTTTCGCCGGACGTCGCGTTCGATTGCATCACCAGGAGGAAGCATGACGATCGTGCAACAGGAGCGTCCGGCCGCCGCGTCGCCGTACCGGTTCGAGCGGGAGATGAGCTCCGGCCTCGAACGGCTGGCGACGCAGCACCGCGACCTGACGCTGACGACCGTGTTCCAGCCGATATTCAGCCTGTCGCATCAGCGCGCGGTGGGCTACGAGGCGCTGCTGCGCGCGCACGATGCGCTCGACCGCGCCGTGTCGCCGCTCGACGTGTTCGGCGAAGCCGCGCGCCGCGACGAGCTGCTGCAGCTCGACCGGCTCGCGCAGGCGCTGCATCTGGAGAATTTCGCGCTGCTCGGCGCGGAGCGCGAGTGGCTGTTTCTCAACGTCCATCCCGGCGTGCTCACTGACCCGTTCCAGGCGGCCGCGCTGCTCGCGAACCTGAAGCGGCTCGGCATGCCGCCGCGGCGCATCGTGCTCGAGGTGCTCGAACAGCGCGCGGACGACGTCGAGCGGCTCGCGGAAGCCGTGCGCGAATTCCGCACGCACGGCTTCCTGATCGCGCTCGACGATTTCGGCGCGGGCCACTCGAACATCGAACGGATCTGGCAACTGAACCCGGACATCGTGAAGCTCGACCGCATCATGCTGTCGCACGCGGCGCACCGCACCGGGCTCACCGCGATCCTGCACGGGCTCGTGACGCTGTTGCACGAGGCCGGCAAGCTGGTGCTCGTCGAAGGGATCGAGACCGAGCACGAAGCGCAGATCGCGCTGTCGTGCGAGGCCGATTTCGTGCAGGGCTACTACTTCGGCCGCCCGGCGCCGGGGCTGCCCGACAGCGCGGCCGCCACCGGCTGCATCGGCGAGCTGACCGAGCGCTTTCGTCAGCAGACCGAAGCGCGCGAGCGGCGCGACACGCAGCGGCTCGCCCCGTACCTGCGCGCGTTCGAACGCGCGGCCGAGCGCCTCGAGGCCGGCGAGCCGCTCGACGAGGTGTGCTGGAATTTCCTCGCGCTCGACGCCGCCGCGCGCTGCTTCCTGCTCGACGCGCAGGGCCGGCAGTCGGGCCGCAACGTCGTGCTGCGCGCCGATCGCGCGCTGGCCGAGGCGCGCTTTTCGCCGCTGGCGGACGCGCAGGGCGCGAACTGGCTGCGCCGGCCGTATTTCCGCTCGGCGATCGCCGAGCCGGGGCGCGTGCAGGTCACGCGGCCGTACCTGTCGATCAACGAGGCGCAGCCGTGCGTGACGCTGTCGGTGGCCGTGCGCGTCGGCGATGCGCAGCGCGTGCTGTGCGGCGATATCGACTGGCTCGACGACGACGCGCAGGCCGCGTAGCGACGCACGGCTCGCATGCGGAGAGGGCGCGCGGGGCTGCGGGGGCGGCCGTTGCGTTCACCGTGCGCTTCCCCGACAATGGCGCGAGCGCGGCCGTCGTGACCGCGCGCGCCGTCCCGGGGGCCACCATGGCGGCGAATATAAAAAGGAAAACACCATGAAAAGACCGATTTCGCTGACCATCCTCGCGTGGATCATCATCGTGACCAACGCGATCACCTGCGTGTATACGCCGTTCTCGATCGGCATGCCGACCACCCAGGCGCTGCTGTCGCACTACCTGCTGCCCGTCTGGGCGACGCTCGGCATCAGCGTGATCATCGAAGCCGCGAACGTCGTGATCGGCATCGCGATCCTCAAGGGGCGCGAGTGGTCGCGCAAGGCCTACCTCGCGACGTCGGTGTTCGGCTTCGCGTTTTCGTTCGTCAACATGCCGAAGTCGATGTTCATGGTGCTGATTCCCGGCTTCCTGCTGTTCGCGGTGTTCATCTATCTGCTGTTCCGGCGCCCGGCGACCGCGTATTTCCGGCACGCCTTCGCGTGACCTTCGCGTGAGCGTCGTGCGCAACGCGCTGGCGATCGTGCTGTTCTCGATCGCCGGCTTCTGCGTGATGGCCGCGCAGATGGCCGCGTTCTTGAAAGTCGGCCAGGCGGGCGCGACGGTGGTATTCGTCGCCGTGCTGTTCGCGGTGTCGGCCGTGCTGCTGGCCGCCGGCGCGTTTGCCGGCGTATTCCGGCCGCGTGCGCGCGGCGCGGGCATCACGTTGCTCGTCGCGGCCGCGACCACGGCGCTCGGGATGCTCGGCTGGGGGATGCTCGTGCTCACACCGGCGATCGTCGACGTGATGCAGCAGCAGGGCGCGTACCTCGACGCGCGCATGTTCCGGTTCGTGTCCGGCACCGCGGTGACGGCGTTGTCCGCGCTCGTCGGCGTGTGGCTCGTGCGGCGCGGCTGACGTACTGGGCTGAAGTCCGCGGCTGAAGTCCGCGGCGGCCGCGACGCTGGCGTCCGTCACGCGGCTCGGCTAGGATGCGCGAATTGTCCAGACGATTCGCGGGCCGCCCATGAACCGACACGCCGCTTCCTCCGTTCTCCTCGAAGTGATCGCCACGACCGTCGGCGATGCGAAGGCCGCCGCCCGCGCGGGCGCCGACCGCCTCGAACTCGTGACCGCGATCACCGAAGGCGGGCTGACGCCGAGCGTCGGCCTGATCGAGGCCGTCGTGGCCGCCGTGCCGATTCCGGTCAACGTGATCGTGCGTCCGCACAGCCGCTCGTTCGTCTATGACGCCGACGACCTGCGCGTGATCGAGCGCGACGTGCGCGCGGCGGTCGCGGCCGGCGCGAACGGGGTCGTGTTCGGCGCGCTCGACGCGCATGGCGACGTCGATCTCGGCGCGCTGGCCCGGATCGCGGCGGCCGCCGACGGGCGCGCGCTCACGTTTCACCGCGCATTCGACGTCGCGCGCGATCTGAACGCCGCGTTCGACGCGTTGCTGCGCGTGCCGGCCGTCACGTCCGTGCTGACGTCGGGCGGCCATCCGTCGGTGCTCGATGCGGTCGCGACGATCACGCGGCTCGTGCGGCAGGCGGCGGGCACGACCTGCACGGTGCTGGCCGGCTCGGGGCTCACGATCGACGCGGTCGGCGACTTCGTTCGCGCCACCGGCGTGCGCGCGGTGCATTTCGGCTCGGGTGTGCGGCCACGCGGCGAGGTGCTGGCGCCCGTCGACGCGCAACGCGTCGAGCGCGTGCGCGCGGCGCTGGACGGCGCGGCGTCGCACGTGTGACGCGCATGCCGAAGCTGCGCGTGGACTCGTCGAGAAGACTCTTGATCCGCGACGCGCAGGGCAGTCGGATGCAGACGATCGGCCAAGCCGCGGCGCGTCACGTGTTCCGCACGAACCAGGTCCGCTTCGCGGTGCCGAGCAGCGCGCGATAGACGAGCCACGACACGACGAAGGTGGCCGGCGCCGACAGCGACGCGGCGAACCCGGTCGCCTGGTTCAGCACGAGCCCCGCGAACGCGCCCGCGAACCACGCGGTCAGGCCGCCCGGATTGAACACCGGCACGTGCGCGTCGCGGCATTCGACGTCGTCGCCGACGAGCTGCCCGTAGCGCGCCGACAGGATGTGCGCGAGCGCGACGCCGACCCACGCGACGACGAAGATGCCCTGGTACGCGAGCGCTTGCAGGATCCGCGAGAAGATGTCGGCCATCATCAGCGCATAGACGACCGCGCCGACCACGACCGCCCACACGAATTTCGGCGCGCGCAGCCCCGCGACCTTCTGGAAGAACGCCTGCATGTTGACGGTCGCGAGGTAGTAGTTCGCGGTATTGATGCGCGACTGCGTGACCCACACGAACAGCAGCCCCCACACGCCCATCAGCTTCAGCAGCGCGAGCACGACCGACACTTCCGACAGCGTGCCGAGCCCGGGAATCGTGCTGACGAGATAGATGCCGGCCGCGCCGTTGACGAGGAACGTGACGAGGTAGAACGGCATCCCGAAGTTGAAGCGGCCGTGATAGCGGGCGTCGGCCTTGCGGCCGAAGCGCGCGTAGTCGAACGTGAACATCATCAGCACCCATACGCCCATGTAGTAGACGAAGCACTGCCACCAGCCGCCGGCCGGGGCGCCGCCCGCCGGCCCGAAATCGAGCCACGCGGCGTGATAGTCGTACTCGGCCGTCGCGAGCCCGACCGCCGCGAGCAACCCGAACAGGTAGAACGGCAGCAGCACGCCGTTGAACTTGTCGAGCCAGTGCTGCACGCTGCCGAACACGAGCGGCACGCTGTAGCAGACGACGATCAGCGCGGCCCACTTGTAGTCGAGCGCCGGAAACTGGTGATGCGCGGCGACCGCGATCACCGAGCCCTCGAACACCGCGTAGTAGATCGCCGTCGCGAAGAAGATCAGCGTCGCGAGCGCCGCGCCCGCGCTGCCGAACAGCACGCGCGAGAACAGCGCGACCGACAGGCCGGTACGGATCGCGTAACGGCTGATGATCGAATTGACGATGCCGTACGAGACGACCGACAGCGCCATCCCGATCAGCGCGTTGCGCGCGCCGTAGGTGAGCGCGAGCGTCGCGCCGACGACGATGTAGAACACCGCGCTGCAGACGGCCCACCACGCCATCGTCAGCGCAAAGGGCGGCATGCGTGCGTGATCGGGAATGGCGAGCGTCGACAGGTCGAGATCCTCGTCGGTGCGGGCCTGAGCCAGGTTGGCCATGAGCGTGCTCCTCGATGAGCGAAACAGCGGACGACGTCTGGGCCGCGGCTCATGCGAGCCGCGGGGTTGCCCCGACGTCGGGGCGGGCAACCGGTCCGGCGAAAACGGCGCGCAGGCGTTCCCGCCGCGCCGCGCGCGGCCGCACGGATGGGAAACGGAAGCGAAGGATGAAAGCGGAGGGCGGCGCACGGCGCCCGGCGCGACGGCCGGGCGCGTGGCGCTCAGTCCTTCAGTACGGCGCGCAGCAGCGCGAGGCGCCGCTGGTACTCGCGGCGCGCGGCGAGCGCGTCGGCCATCGTCACGCGCACGAAGCGCGCGCGATGGTTCGGCTGCATCTGGCCGATCAGGTCCATGTCGGCGCTGATGACCGTGCCGATCGTCGCATAGCCGCCGCCCGACACCGCATCGCGATGCAGGATGATCGGCTCGACCCCGGCCGGCACCTGGATCGAGCCGATCGGATAGCACGCGTCGACGATGTTCGACGGATCGGCCCCGGCGCCGAACGGCTGCTCGCGCGGCCGGAACTGCAGCGGCCGGCCGTTCTTGTAGCGGTAGCCGATGCGGTCCGCCTCGGGCGCGACCGTCCATTCGTCATCGAAGAACGTGTGCGCCGACGCGTCGGTGAGCCGGTAGTGGTACAGCCCCGGCAGCACGCGCAGTTCGACCTGGCTGTCCAGCGGCCGGCTGACTGACGCCGGCAGCTCGCGCCCTTCGCGAAGCGTGCCGCGCGCCGCGCCGATCGGCAAACGGTCGCCTTTCTGCAGGCGCCGGCCCGCGTGGCCGCCGATCGCGCCGAGCGTGTAGGTCGAGCGGCTGCCGAGCACGACCGGCACGTCGATGCCACCCGCGACGGCCAGGTACGCGCGGGCGCCGCCCTTCACGTAGGCGAACGACAGCACGCTGCCTGCGCGAATCCACAGCGCGACGTTGCAGCGCTGCCCGACGCCGTCGATCTTCGGGGTCATCTCGGCGCCCGTGACGGCGACCAGCGCGTCCGCATGGAACAGCAGCTCCGGGCCGAGCAGCGTGCATTCGAGCACGGCCGCCTGTTCCGGATTGCCGACCAGCAGGTTCGCCGCGCGCGACGCGTACTGGTCGAGCGAGCCCGACGGCGGGATGCCGACGTGGTAGTAGCCTTGCCGACCCGTATCCTGGACCGACGTCGCGAGGCCGGGTTTCACGACCTCGATCAGGTTGTGCGCGTCAGCGGGCATGCAGCACCTCGACGAGAGAACGGTTGACCGCATCGGGATCGCGCCGGAACGCGTCGAGCGAGAATTTCACGGGGCGCGCGCGCAGCGAGAAGGTACCCGCTTCGACGGCCGCCACCGCGGCGTCATAGGCGTCGCGATCGATCGGCTGGAACTTCACGATGTCGCCGGGCCGGAAGAACACCATGAAATCGCGCAGGTAGTCGAGCCGCTGCGCGGGATCGAAGATCGGCGCCGGCGTCACGCCGAACATCTGGTAGCCGCCCGCGCCGCGCACCGAGTAGATGCAGCCGAAGCAGCCGCCGTGGCCGACCGTCAGCTTCGGCGTGTCGGTGCGCGGCCGCAGGTATTTCGGTACTTCGAGCTGGCGTGCGCGCTCGACCATCTGGTACATGAACGGCAGGCCCGCGACGAAGCCGACCATCGACACGAACCACGGCGAGCCCGAGTGCGCGGCGATGAAGTCGTCGACGTCGCGCTTGCCGTTGATCCGCGCCGCATATTCGAGGTCGGTCGACGACGGGTCCTGGTGACGCTCGCGAAACCGCATCAGCGTCTCGTGCGTCCACGGGTCGTTGTACAGCACCGGCACCTCGACGATGCGCGTATCGAGTTCGAGCGGCGCGTCGCCGACCTCGGCCTCGATCGCCTTGAGCAGCGCGACGAGCGTGTCGGGCTCGATCACGTCCGGGTCGTAGCGCACCTGGTAGGACGCGTTCGCCGGACAGATCTCGGTGATGCCCGGCACCGCGCGCCGCTGCAATTCGCGCGTGATCGCCGTGCCCTTGAAGAAGGCGTCGAGCGACATCGCCTCGCTGATCTCGACGAACACGAACTCGTCGCCGCCGAACGTATAACGGGTCGTCACAGGGCCTCCCCGACGCGCGCGGCGTCCGCGGTTTCGTGCTGCCGGGCGGCGGCCGTTGCGGCCTCGCGCCATGACGGCATCCACGCTTCGAGAAAATTCGTGTGATAGCGGCCCGCGCGCACGTCGTCGTCCGCGAGCAGCGCGACGTGCAGCGGCGCGGTGGTCTTCAGGCCGCCGACCTGCAGCTCGCCGAGCGCGCGAGACAGACGCCGCAATGCGGCCGCGCGGCTCTCGTCGTGCACGATCAGCTTCGCGAGCAGCGAATCGTAGAACGGCGGCACGACGTAGCCCGGATAGAGCAGCGAATCGACGCGCACGCCCGGGCCGGTCGGCCACACCAGTGCGTCGATCCGGCCCGGATTCGGGCGGAAATCCTGCAGCGGATCTTCCGCGTTGATCCGGCATTCGAGCGCGGCGCCTCGCATCGCGATGTCGGCCTGCGCGAACCGCAGCGGCTCGCCGTCGGCGATGCGCAGCGTTTCGCGCACGAGATCGATGCCGGTGATCGCCTCGGTCACCGGATGCTCGACCTGGATGCGCGTGTTCATCTCGATGAAGTAGCACTCGCCGCGCGCATCGTCGAACAGGTATTCGAGCGTGCCCGCGCTGCGGTAGCCGACTTCGCGCGCGAGGCGCGTGGCCGACGCGCACAGCGCGTCGCGCTGCGCCGGCGTGAGCGACGGCGACGGCGCTTCCTCGAGGATCTTCTGGCGGCGCCGCTGCAGCGAGCATTCGCGCTCGAACAGGTGGACGACGTCGCGGCCGTCGCCGAGCACCTGCACCTCGATGTGCCGCGCTCGCGCGATGAAGCGTTCGAGATAGACGCCGCCGTCGCCGAACGCGGCCTGCGCCTCGCGCTGCGCGAGCGGCAGTTCGGTGTCGAGCTGCGCGGCGTCGTGCGCGACGCGGATGCCGCGCCCGCCGCCACCCGCGGCCGCCTTGATCATGATCGGATAGCCGATGCGCGCGGCGACCGCGCGGGCCGCGTCGAGCGACTGGACGACGCCGTCGCTGCCCGGCACGGTCGGCACGTTCGCGCGCCGCGCGGTGTCGCGGGCGCGCGCCTTGTCGCCCATCGTCGCGATCACCTGCGCGCCCGGGCCGACGAAGATCAGCCCGGCCGCCTCGACCTGCGCGGCGAACGCCGCGTTCTCGGACAGGAAGCCGTAGCCCGGATGGATCGCGTCCGCGCCGCATTGCCGCGCGGCGTCGAGGATCGCGGCCGGATTCAGATAGCTCTTCGCCGCATGCGACGACCCGATGTGGATCGCTTCGTCGGCCATGCGCGCGGCGAGGCTGTCGCGGTCCGCGTCGCTGACCACGGCGACCGCGCGCATGCCGAGCTCGCGTGCCGCGCGGATCACGCGCACCGCGATTTCGCCGCGGTTCGCGACCAGCACGGTCTTGATCCGCGACGGTCGATAGAAGGTGTCGGGGGCGTTTGCCGGCTTCATCGCATCACCCCTCGATCCGCATCAGCACCTGGCCGGCGTCGACCGGCTCGCCATCGTCGACGAGCAGCTCGACGACGCGGCCGGCCGCATCGGCTTCGATCTCGGTGAACTGCTTCATCACTTCGACGAGGCCGACCACCGCGCCGGCCGCGACCGTCGCATCCACCGCGACGTAGTAGTCCGCCTCGGGCGACGGGCGCCGGTAGAACGTGCCCGGCAGCGGGCTGACGATGTCGTGCAATGCCATCTTGCGTCTCCTTGAATCGGGTTCAGTGATGAGCGGCGAGCGGTCGCGGGCCGGCGGTCCGGATGCCTTCGCGGACCAGCGCGTCGCGCGTTTCGCGCACGAGTTCGAGCGCGCCGGGCGTGTCGCTGTGGATGCAGACCGAATCGAAATCGATGTCGATGTCGTCGCCGTCGATCGTGCGCACCTTGCCGTCGATGCACGCACGCAGCACCTTGTCGGCCACCTGCTGCGAGTCGAGGCGCCCGACGCGGCGCGTGAACACGATGGAGCCGCTGCGGTCGTAGTCGCGATCGGCGTAGAACTCGCGAATCACCGGCTGTTCGTACTCCCTCGCCACGCGATACGTGACCGACGCTTCCATGCAGTACAGCCACAGGCCGGGATCGACGCGCTGCAGCGTCTCGATCAGCAGCCGCGAGAACGCCTCGTTGGCCGCCGCGTGCATGTAGAGCGCGCCGTGCGGCTTGACGTGCTGCAGGCCCACGCCGTTGAGCCGCGCGAACTCGCGCAGCGCGCCGAGCTGATACAGGATGTCGTGGACGAGCGCCTGCGGCGTTTCGGTGATCGTGCGGCGACCGAAGCCCGCCAGATCGCGAAAGCCCGGATGCGCGCCGATCCCGACGCCGGCGTCGCGCGCGAGCTGCACCGTGCGCGCCATGATGTTCGGGTCGCCGGCATGAAAACCGGTGGCGATGTTCGCCGAGCTGATGAGCGGCATGATCTGCTCGTCGACGCCGTCGCCGATCGTCCACGGGCCGAAACCTTCGCCCATGTCCGAATTCAGGTCGACACTGTGCTTCCTCATACGGTTCGTTCCTCCAGGTTCTCCGGTTTCGCGTGCGCCGCAGCGCGTGTCGACACCGTGTTGAACGCAGGTTAGCCGTGCGGGGTGCGTCAAAATAGTTCTATTTTTATATGCGAGCGTATCGATTTTTCAGATATCGCGGGAAGCGGCCGCCCGGCGCCGCGGCAGGCGGATGTGCGCGGGTCGGGCGGGTCCGGATTGCCGCGAAACGGACGGTTGATATGATGGTTGCCCTGCCCCCATCAGTTTTCCACCGCGCATGGCCCTGACGCTCAGACAGCTCAAGTACTTCGTCGCGACCGCCGAGCTCGGACAGATCTCGCAGGCCGCGATCCAGCTCACCATCTCGCAGTCGGCCGTGACGAGCGCGATCAAGGAACTGGAGGACAGTCTCGGCACGCAGCTGTTCGTGCGCACGTCGGCGGGCGTGACGCTGACCGATACCGGGCGGCGTTTTCTCAATCACGCGTACACGATCCTGTCGTCGGTCGACGAGGCGATGCGGATCCCGAATCTCGAAAGCACGCTGACCGGCACGCTCGCGATCGCCGCGAGCTACACGGTGCTCGGCTACTTCCTGCCGCATCACGTGCTGCGGCTCAATACGCTCTATCCGCGCCTGACGATCCACCTGCACGAGCTGAACCGCGAGTCGATCGAGGAAGGGCTGATCGCGGGCCGCTACGACATGGCCGTGCTGCTCACGTCGAACGTGTCGAATCCGGAGCTCGTGCTGGAGCCGGTGATCCATTCGGTGCGCAGGCTGTGGGTCGGCGCGCATCATCCGCTGCTGCGGCGCGAGAGCGTCACGTTCGCGGAGGTCGCGCACGAGCCGTTCGTGATGCTGACGGTGGACGAGGCCGGGCAGACCGCGCTGCGTTACTGGAACGAGACGCCGTACCGGCCGAACGTGATCCTGCGCACCTCGTCGGTCGAGGCGGTGCGCAGCATGGTCGCGAACGGCAGCGGTGTCGCGATCCTGTCCGACATGGTGTATCGCCCGTGGTCGCTCGAAGGGCGGCGCATCGAGACGATCGTGCTGCGCGACCCGGTGCCGCCGATGAGCGTCGGCCTCGCGTGGCGCAAGAACATCGAGCTCAGTCCCGCGATGCACGCGGTGCGCGACTATTTCCGGCACACGTTCATGGAGCCGCGCGCACTGGGCGGCGCGACCTAAGTGGTGCGCGCGGACGTAAAAAAGCCGGGGCATGCCCCGGCTTTTTCGTTGGCGGGCGCGGCGCGCCGGCCGTTGCCGCTTACGCGTTGTCCGACAGCGCGTCGGCCTGGCTCGCGCGGATGCCGAGGCGCTCGAACAGCGCGCGGTCGCGCTGCGTCTGCGGGTTGCTGGTCGTCAGCAGCTGGTCGCCGTAGAACATCGAGTTCGCACCGGCGAGGAAACACATCGCCTGCATCGCGTCGTCGAGCTGTTCGCGCCCGGCCGACAGGCGCACGACGGCTTTCGGCATCGTGATGCGCGCGACCGCGATGGTGCGCACGAACTCGAACGGATCGAGCGGCGCGGTGCCTTCGAGCGGCGTGCCTTCGATCGCGACGAGGTTGTTGATCGGCACCGATTCCGGATACGGGTTCAGGTTCGCGAGCTGCGAGATCAGGCCCGCGCGTTCGCGGCGCGATTCGCCCATCCCGATGATGCCGCCGCAGCACACGTTGATGCCCGCGTCGCGCACGCGATCGAGCGTGTCGAGGCGATCCTGGTACGTGCGCGTCGAGATCACCTGGCCGTAGAACTCCGGCGACGTGTCGAGGTTGTGGTTGTAGTAGTCGAGGCCCGCATCGGCGAGCTGTTGCGCCTGTTCGTCCTCGAGCATGCCGAGCGTCATGCAGGTCTCGAGACCGAGCTCCTTCACGCCGCGCACCATCTCGGTCAGCGCCGGCATGTGGCGCTCCTTCGGGTTGCGCCACGCGGCGCCCATGCAGAAGCGGCTCGCGCCGTTCGCCTTCGCCGCGCGCGCGGCGTCGAGCACCGTGTCGACGTCCATCAGCTTCTCGGCCTTCAGGCCCGTGTCGTGATGAGACGACTGCGAGCAGTAGCCGCAATCTTCCTCGCAGCCGCCCGTCTTGATCGACAGCAGCGTCGACAGCTGCACCGCGTTCGCGTCGAAGTGCTCGCGATGCACCTGCTGCGCGCGGAACATCAGGTCGTTGAACGGCAGCTCGAACAGCGCGACGACGTCGGCGACGCGCCAGCGCTGCGACGCCGGGGCGGCCACGGGGATCGCGGCGGGTTGCACGGCGGCGGTCTGGGCTTGGGTCATTTCGTTTTCCTGTCCTGGGCGGGATTGGGGGATCGGTTGGGTCAATGCCGCGCGGTGCGCAGCGACTCGACGAGCGCGGCGATGTCGAGCATCGCCGCGGCGGATTCGGGGGCGGCCGGCGTCATGTGAGCGATGCGGCCGATGAGTGGCGCGCGGTGCTCGCGCGCAAGCCAGTCGCGAATCGTCGCGACGTTCTCGTCGGCGAACGACATGGCCGGGTCGACGTGGTTCGCGACCCAGCCCGCGAGCGTGAGGCCGCGCTGGCGAATCGCATCGGCCGTCAGCAACGCGTGGCTGATGCAGCCGAGCCGGACGCCGACCACCAGCACGACGGGCAGGCCCAGCGCGACCGCAAGATCGGCGGTGTCCTGCGTATCGTTCAGCGGCACGCGAAAGCCGCCGACGCCTTCGACGACGACCACGTCCGCGCGCGTCAGCGCCTCGCGATGGCACGCGACGATCGTGTCGAGGTCGAGCGTCACGCCTTCCTGCGCGGCGACGATATGCGGCGCGGCCGGCGCTTTCAGCAGGAACGGCGTGCGCAGTTCGGGCGGCAGCACGACGTTCGCGGCGGCGTCGAGCTGGTCCGCATCCTCGTTGCGCCACACGCCGTCGCGTTCGTACGCGCCGGCCGCGACCGGCTTCAGCGCGGCCGCGCGCAGCCCGTGCCGCGCGAAGCCGTGCAGCATCGCGGCCGACACGAAGGTCTTGCCGATCTCGGTGTCGGTGCCGGTGACGAAGACGGAGAGCGGGGCGCTCATGCTGCTGCCTCCTGCCGGGCCGCTCCAACGGAGGCCGCGGCCGCCTCGCTGGCCTCGATCAACGCGGCTTCGAGCCTGGCGAGATCGTCGAACGAATGCGCGGCCGACAGCGACACGCGCAGCCGCGACGTGCCGGCCGGCACCGTCGGCGGCCGGATCGCGGGCACCCACAGGCCGTGCGCGTCGAGCGCGCGCATCGCCGCGAGCGTCGCGTCGTTGCTGCCGATCACGAGCGGCTGCACGGCCGTGTGCGAATCGACCGGCTGCCAGCGCGTGTTGCGCAGCAGCGCGCGCGTGCGTTCGATCAGCGCGGCGAGGTGCGCGCGGCGCGCGTCGCCTTCGTCGCCCGCGATCACCTTGAGGCTCGCCGACACGGCATGCGCGACGGCCGGCGGCGCGGCGGTCGTGAAGATGTAGCTGCGCGCGCGCTGGATCAGCCATTCGATCACGGTTTCATGCGCGATCACGAACGCGCCCGCGACGCCGGCCGCCTTGCCGAGCGTACCGACGTACACCAGATGCGGCGAACGCAGCGCGGCGGCCGCGAGCGCGCCGCGACCCTCCGGGCCGAGCACGCCGAAGCCGTGCGCGTCGTCGACGACGAGCCACGCGCCGTGGCGTTCGGCCAGCGCGACGAGCTCGGCGAGCGGCGCGATGTCGCCGTCCATGCTGAACACGGTGTCGCTGACGATCAGCTTCGTTTCGGCCTCCGATGCGTCGAGCAGCGCGGCGAGCGCGGCCGTATCGGCGTGCGGATAGACCTGCACGTTCGCGCGCGACAGCCGCATGCCGTCGATCAGCGACGCGTGGTTCAGCGCATCGGAGAAGATCGTCGCGCCCTTGCCGGCGAGCGCCGTCATCGCGGCGAGGTTCGCCATGTAGCCGGTGCTGAAGTACAGCGCGCGCGGCGCGTCGGAGAAGCCGCCCGAGAAGCCCGCGAGTTCGTCTTCCAGTCTGGCGTGCGCGCGCGAATGGCCGCCGAGCAGGTGCGAGCCGCCGCTGCCGGCGCCGTAGCGCTGCGCGCCCTCGGCGAACGCGGCGACGAGCGCCGGATGCGCGGCGAGGCCGAGGTAGTCGTTGCTCGCGAAGCCGACGATCTCGCGGCCGTTCACGGTCATGCGCGCGTCGCACGCGGTGTCGGCGATGCGGCGCACGCGGCGCAGCCCTTGCGCGTCGAGGTCGGCGAGGCCGCGTTGTAGGGTGTCGAGCAGGCTCATCGGCCGAGGTCCTCCAGCGTCGCGTCGAGCGTGTCGCGCGTGCGCTGCGCGAGCCACGCGATGTCGTCGTCGCTCATCACGTATGGCGGCATCAGGTACACGGTCGTGCCGATCGGGCGCAGCAGCAGCTCGCGTTCGAGCGCGTGTTCGAAGAAACGTCGCGAGAAGCCGCGCGCCGCGTCGCCGTCGAGCGTGACGTCGAACGCGAACAGCGTGCCGCGCTCGCGCAGGTGGCGCACTTGGCGGTGCGCGTCGAGCGGCGCGAGCGCCGCACGCAGCGTCGCCGATTTGCGGGCATTGCTCGCGAGCACGTCGTCGCGCGCGAACAGGTCGAGCGTCGCAACGGCCGCGCGGCACGCGAGCGGGTTGCCGGTGTACGAATGCGAGTGCAGGAAGCCGCGCGTCGTGTCGTCGTCGTAGAACGCCGCGAACACGTCGTCGCGCGTGAGCACCAGCGACAGCGGCAGGTAGCCGCCGCTGATCCCTTTCGACAGGCACATGAAATCGGGCCAGACGCCGGCCTGCTCGCACGCGAAGAAGGTGCCGGTGCGCCCGCAGCCGACCGCGATCTCGTCGGCGATCAGGTGCACGCCGAATTCGTCGCACAGCGCGCGCAGCCCGCGCACGTACGACGGATCGTGCATCGCCATGCCGGCCGCGCATTGCACGAGCGGCTCGACGATCAGCGCGGCGATCCGGTCGGCGCGTTCGACGAACAGGCGCCGCACGTCTGCGAGCGCGCGGCCCGCGACGTCGGCGGCCGTCTCGCCCGGCAGCGCGCCGCGCGCGTCGGGCGACGCGACCACGTGCGCGTGGCGGATCAGCGGGTCGTACGCATCCTTGAACAGCGCAACGTCGGTCACGCCGAGCGCGCCGATCGTCTCGCCGTGATAGCTGTTCGCGACGCAGACGAATTCCTGCTTGTCCGCGCGGCCGCGGTTGCGCCACGCGTGGAAGCTCATCTTCAGCGCGATCTCGACGGCCGACGCGCCGTCGGATGCGAAGAACGCATGGCTGAGCGTGCGCGCGGTGAGCGCGTGCAGCCGTTCGGCGAGCTCGATCGCGGGTTCGTGCGTGCAGCCGGCGAGCATCGCGTGCTCGAGCGTGTCGAGCTGGTCCTTCAGCGCCGCGTTGATGTCCGGGTTCGCATGGCCGAACAGGTTGACCCACCAGGAGCTGATCGCGTCGAAGTAGCGGCGGCCGTCACGGTCGTACAGCCACAGGCCCGCGCCGCGCGCGACGGGGACGAGCGGCAGGCGCTCGTGATGCTTCATCTGGGTGCAGGGGTGCCAGACCGCGCGCAGGCTGCGCGCGACCCAGTCGTCGGTGGCTGGCGTACTCAAGGCGACTCCGGGGGTAAAACGACCGCGCGGCATCGACGGGATGCCGCGCGGCGGGACACGAAACGCGCAGAGATTAGCGTGTTCCGCCGGACGTTGCACTAGCGGTTACAAACGCCGCACAGCCTTACTGGGCGGGAGTTCGGCGCAGTTCGGGGGTGCTCGGAACGGAACGCGGCGGATCGGGCGAAATGCGCGCAGATGACGACGTTCGAGTGACACCCCCGGGCAGAAAAAAATCGTGGGCCGGGGCGCGATGGAGCGGCGAAATAGGGGGAGCGATGAGGGTGAGATGCTGACGGCGACAAGGGGGCGAACTTGTTGTGCGCGGGGTCGATCGACGCGGGGCGGCGCAACGCCGGACGACCGGACGAAATCTGGCGCGAATTCAGGTTGATTGCTCGTAAAAGCGAGCATTACGCGGCGTGTGCTCGATTTGACGAACAGGCGGCGGAGTGCCGCGGTGACGTTGAATCGACGGCGCGCGAAGGGGAAGCGGGAGAAACGACAACCGCGCGTCAGCGCGAAGCCAGCGCGCGCGTATCGGTGGCGCGGGTGTTGTCGTCGCCGTTGTCGGCCGTCTGCGTCGTGCTGTCGTTCCACACGACGCGGTCGTTGACCGCATACAGCCGGCAGGCGCCCGCGCCTTGCTTCGCGCAGTTGTCGAGCGCGAGCGCCATCGGATCGTCGCCGCCTTCGGCCCACGACCACGCGCCTTCCGACGACACCGCGAACGCGCGGCTCGGATGCTGGTTCAGGAAGCGGCGATAGCCTTCGCGGCCGGCTTCATCGACGTAAGGCACCGCGTTGACCGCGTCGATCGACGCATAGCCGGTAGCCTTCGGTTCGTGCGGGTTCGCGACCGCATAGCGCACCGCGGTCGGCAGGTTCAGTTCGGCGAGGAACGCGTGCACGGCCGGCCACCAGACGGGCACGCCGTCGCGATCGACGATCAGCCGGTGCGCATCGTCCTTGTAGCGGCCGAAATCGATGAACTGCGCCTGCGTGCCGTGCGACACGTACGCATCGTGCATCTGCGCGACGAGCGCGGGCGTCCACACCGAATCATTGTCGCCGTACAGCCACAGCGACCGCACGGCCGTGTGCGCACCGTATTGGTCGAACGCGTCGACGAGGTTGCGCTGCCAGCCGTCGCACAGGTCCTGGCGCAGCCCGCCGGAGAAGTTGATGATGCCGCGCACGCCCGCCGCGGCTTCGGTGCCGTAGGCGACCGACACGAGCCCGCCGTGCGACGTGCCGGCGACGACGATGCGCGACGCATCGACGTACGGCTGGCGCGCCATGTAGCGTACCGTCGCATCGACGTCCGCGGCCTGCGCGAGGCCGTTCTTGCCGACGTTGCAGCCTTCCTGCCGGTACGTGCCGTCTGAACCGGCGAAGCCCTGGCGATTCGGCGCGATCACCGCATAGCCGCGGCGCACGAATTCGCGCGCGAACGCGAGCGGCCGGCTGCGCGGCTGCTGATGGAGATCGCCGGTATTTTTGCCGTGGTTGAAGACGACGAGCGGGAACGGGCCGGGGCCGTTCGGCTTGAAGAGCGTCGCCTCGAGCGTGACGGCGCCCGACGCGTCGGCCGGAATGCGGAGGATCTGTTCGTTGAGGTCGGCGGCAACCTGCGGCAGGTTCGCGTCGGCGTAGTCGAAGTGCTCGGCGTGCGCGAGCGACCCGCTGGCGCCTGCACCCGTGTTGGCGCTCGGCAGCGTACCGGCCTGAGCGGCCGACAGCGCACAGGCCGCCATCCATCCCACCAATACCTTGCTGAACGCCATCCGTAAGCCCTGCCATGCAACATGACCAATTCGAGCCCATCGTAGCCCGACAAAATCAGGTTGTGCAATGCGGGAATAACCCGGCGTCTGACATGGCAACTATTTGTCAGCGTTCACTTACTTCGCCGTCGACATAGCGCCAGAATCCCTGCTCGTCGCGCTCGAAACGGCTCGTCTCGTGCAGCCGGTAGGCGCGGCCGCCGACCTTGTAGCGGGCCACGAATTCGACCTCCGCGTGCCGGTCGTCGAGTGGCGCGTGGCGTTTGACCGCGAGGCCCAGCCAGCGCGCGTCCGGCGCGGTGGGGTCGGTGTCGAGATCGGGCGGGCAGGTGCGCGCGGCCCACGTCGCGCGCAGGTAATCGGTCGCGCCGAGGACGTACGCGCTGTACCGCGAACGCATCAATTCGAGTGCGGTTGGGACGGCTTCGCCGCCGTCGATGAAGCGGCCGCAGCAGGCTGCATAGCGCGGCGCCGGCGATTTAGCGGGCGCGGGAGACGCGCCGCCGCACGGGCACGCGTCAGGTCGGGTCAAAATCATGCGAAATGTGAATTAACAACGCTGAGTTGCCGGCCGGCGCACTCACCAGCTCAGCTCGACGCCGTCGTACTGGAAGAACCGGCCGTTCGCCTGGGACACGTCCGAAGCGGATTCGGCGATCACGCGACGCATGCCGGTCACGCTCGTTTCCGGATCGATCGCGGCCTGCGCGCCGCCCATGTCGGTGCGCACCCAGCCGGGATGCAGTGAAATGCACGCGGCATGGCGCGTCTGCAGCGACGCGATGCGCAGCGCGTCGTTCAGCGCGGCCTTGCTCGCGCGGTACAGCCAGCCGGTCGTGCCGGTCGCCTCGGCGATGCTGCCCATCCGGCTCGACACGACGGCCAGCACGCCGCGGGCGTCCTCGACGAGCGGCAGCAGGATCGGCAGCAACTGCATCGGCCCGCGCACGTTGGTATGCATCACCGCGTCGAAATCCTCGGCGGTGATCGTCTCGACGCCTTCGGTGCGCGGCCCGTACACGCCCGACACCAGCACGGCCGCATCGAGCCGTTCGCCGTCGAGCTTCCAGCCGAGCGCCGCGATCTGCTCGGGCCGCGCGATGTCGAGCGCATGCGGCTGCGCGCCGAGCGCGCGCAGCGCGTCGAGCGATGCCGCGTCGCGTGCGGTGGCGATCACGTTCCAGCCGTCGCGCCGGTATTGCCGGACGAATTCGCGGCCGAGGCCGCGCGATGCGCCGACGATCAATACGGTTTTCATGTCCGTCGCTCCTTGGATTGGCGCCGCCGTGGCAGTGCCGGTGTCAGATCCGTTCGATGCGTGCCGCGCCCGCGCGGCAGCCGCCGCCGGGCAGCTGGCGCGTCACCGCACGTTACTGCGCGTCGTCGCACGGCTTCAGCGTGGCGGCGACCGCCTGCGCGACGCCGTCGAGCTGCGCGGCGTCCGCCGCGACCATGTCGTTGTCGGGCGCATGTTGGCCGCGCGCGGTCAGCGCCGCCACGCAGCGCTTGTAGGTTGCGTCGAGCGCGTCGAAGTTCGACACGGACATCCCGAGGTTGCGCATCCGGCCGTCGTGCACGCCGTACACGAGCCCGTGCACGGTGAGCGACTGGCCGCGCGCCCACGCGTCGTTGACGATCGTCGTGCGGCACACGTTGACGACCTGTTCGATCGAATTCAGCTCGATCAGGCGACGGTAACGCGCTTCGCCGACCGGCCATTCGTCGAGCAGGGCCGCATGGCGCTCGCGCACGTCCTGCACGTGATGCAGCCAGTTGTCCGCGAGGCCGACGCGGCGGTTGTGCAACGCCGCGTTTACGCCCGAGCAGCCGTAGTGGCCGACGACCATGATGTGCTTCACGCGCAGGATGTCGACCGCGAACTGGATTACCGACAGGCAGTTCAGGTCGCTGTGCACGACCACGTTCGCGATGTTGCGGTGCACGAACACTTCGCCCGGCGGCAGGCCGATGATCTGGTTCGCCGGCACGCGCGAATCCGAGCAGCCGATCCACAGATATTCCGGCGCCTGCTGGTCGGCGAGCCGTGCGAAGAAATCGGGATCGTCGGCGAGCTGGCGCTTGACCCAGGCATCGTTGTTGTCGAACAGATGTGAAAGCGGATTGTCTTGGGTAGTCATCGGTGTGGATTCCGTTGGCGGAAATCAAGTCGATATCGGATCGGGTGTTGGCGGCGTCAGGCGGCGCGCTGCGCGTCGCCTGCGCCGTCGTTCTCGCCCGTCGCGCCGAAGCGCGCGGGGTAGCGCACGCAAAAACGCAGGGTCGCGTCGTACGGATAAAAATCGGGCAATTCGCCCTGCATCAGCTTGTCCTTGCTCGCCTGCCACAGCGCGGGGTCGAAAAAGTCCGCGTGATGCTTCATGAAGACGCTGCGCACGCGCGGGTCGCCGAGCAGGAACGGCCCGTAGGTCTCCGGAAAGATGTCGTGCGGGCCGACGGTATACCACGGTTCGCCGGACAGCTCGTCTTCCTCGTTGCGCGGCGGCGGCACGCGCCGCACGTTGCAGTCGGTCAGGTATTCGATCTCGTCGTAGTCGTAGAACACGACGCGGCCGTGGCGCGTGACGCCGAAGTTCTTGTACAGCATGTCGCCGGGGAAGATGTTGGCCTTCATCAGCTCCTTCACCGCGTTGCCGTATTCCTTCACGCCGTGCTCGACGTCCGCGTCGCTGCCGTTCTGCAGGTACAGGTTGAGCGGCGTCATCCGGCGCTCGATGTACAGGTGCTTGATCACGAGCTTGTCGTCCTCGTATTCGAGCAGCGACGGCACTTCCTTCTCGAGTTCGCGCACGAGCGCGTGATCGAGCCGCGCGAGCGGCAGCGCGACGCTCGAATACTCGAGCGTGTCGGCCATCCGCCCGAGGCGGTCGTGGCGCTTCACGAGCTGGTACTTCTCCATGATCTGCGCGCGCGTCGTTTCCTTCGGCGGCGGGAAGTGGTCCTTGATGATCTTGAACACGTACGGGAACGACGGCAGCGTGAACACGAGCATCACGAGGCCCTTGATCCCGGGCGCGATGATGAAGCGGTCGCTCGAATGCGACAGATGGTGCAGCAGGTCGCGGTAGAACAGGTTCTTGCCCTGCTTCTGCAGCCCGACCGACGTGTAGATCTCGGCCTTCGGCTTGCCCGGCATGATCGTGCAGAGGAAATCCACGTACGCGGACGGCACGCCCATGTCGACGAGGAAGTACGAATGCGAGAAGCTGAAGATGATCTGCAGCAGGTCGCGGCGCAGCAGCACGGTGTCGAGCGCGAGCACGCCGGGGCGCACGTGGCGGATCGGCACCGCGAACGGCAGCACGCGGTCGGCGTTGATGATGCGGCCGACGATGTACGCGCTCTTGTTGCGGAAGAACAGCGACGACAGCACGTGGATCTGGAAATTCGGCGCTTCGTCGAAGTGGCCGAATTCGTCGTCGATCGCCTGCATCACGCAGCCGATGTCGCGCGTGAGATCCTCGAACGGCGGGTCGAGCTGGAAGTTCGTGACGATGCGCTCGAGCGTGACCGCGAGCCCGTCGGTGCCCGGATAGTACGCGCGGTAGGTCGGTTTCGCGGCCGGCTCGTCGTTCTCCAGATACTCGGTCGAGATCGCCGGGCGCACGAAGATGAAATCGTTGCTGAAATACGAGCGGTGCAGGATCTTGCAGCACACCGAATTGAAGAAGGTTTCCGCGCACTCGGGCTGGCGGTGCGACGTGAGCAGGCCGATGTAGTGCAGCTTGATCTGCTGCCACACTTCGTCGTCGATGTTCTCCGCGTCGTATTCGTCTTCCAGCACCTCGACGCATTCCTTCACGCGCTCGTCGTACGACGTGATCCGCTCGCGCGCGAGCCGCTGCAGCCCGTGCCAGTCGCCGCGCTCGAACAGCGTCTTCGCATCGACCGCCGCTTCGCGGAAGATCCGGTAATGGCGATCGAAGTATTCGAGCATCGTCTGCGCGACGTCGAAACCGATCTGCGACGACAGCAGTTTGGGGAAGTGATTCATCGCGTGCAGGCTCGTTCAAGGGGCTGTAAGCACCCGCCATTTTAGCGCCCAAGTCGGCGTTTCAATGATTTTCGGCGGGGCGCGTGAGCGGTCGCCAATCGGCGTGTTGCTCGCCGTTAGGGGCCGTTCGGTGCAACTTCGCGTAAAGATACGGGTACGGAACCGATTCTGACACGAACTTTTTTTGACGGGCCGCCGGGCGCCGGGCACGTCTTTCTCGCGACGGCGATAGAATCGACGCACCGCCCGCCGCGCGTGCCGCCGGCGCGCATTCGCACCGATAACGACGAGACGCCCCACCGATGAACGCCCTGGAACACCAACTCGATTACCCCTTCGCCGATAAGCTGCCCGCCGCGGGCGACACGTTCGAGGTCGCGCCCGGCGTGCGCTGGCTGCGCATGCCGCTGCCGTTCTCGCTCGATCACATCAATCTCTGGCTGCTGCGCGACGAGATCGACGGGCAGGCCGGCTGGACGGTGGTCGATTGCGGGATCGCGTCGGACGTGATCCGCACGCACTGGGAGCAGATCTTCGACACGCAGCTCGACGGCCTGCCCGTGCTGCGCGTGCTCGTCACGCACTGCCACCCCGATCACTTCGGCCTCGCGAACTGGCTGTGCGAAGGCGGTGACAAGGGCCGCTGGAACGTGCGGCTGTGGATGACGCTCGGCGAATATATGTTCGGCTGCCTGATGGCGGCCGGCAACGGATCGAACGCGGGCGGCGCGGCCGCCGCCGATCACTTCGCGCGCCACGGGCTGACCGATCCGGCCGCGCTCGACAAGCTGCGCAACCGCCGCAGCTACTACGCGGACCTCGTGCCGGCCGTGCCGCCGCGCTACCGGCGCCTGCGCGAAGGCGACGCGGTGACGATCGGCGCGCGCACGTGGCGCGTCGTCACCGGCTTCGGCCATTCGCCTGAACATTGCGCGCTCCACAGCGAAGCGGACGGCGTGCTGATTTCCGGCGACATGGTGCTGCCGCGCATCTCGACGAACGTGTCGGTGTTCGACCTCGAACCGGAAGCGAACCCGCTCGCGCTGTACCTCGAATCGCTCGGCCGCTACGAGACGATGGCGCCCGACACGCTCGTGCTGCCGTCGCACGGCAAGCCGTTCCGCGGCGTGCGCACACGCATCGCGCAACTGCGCGAACACCACGATGCGCGCCTGGCCGAGGTGCGCGTCGCGTGCGCGGAGCAGTCGATGAGCGCGGCCGATATCGTGCCGATCATGTTCCGCCGCCGCGAGCTCGATATCCACCAGATGACGTTCGCGCTCGGCGAGGCGCTTGCGCACCTGAACCTGCTGTGGCTCGCGGGCGAACTCGTGCGCGAGCAGGGCGACGACGGGGTGCTGCGGTTCCGTACCGCGGGCTGAGCGTTCTTCGTAGCGCTTACGCGACGGGTTCGTAACGCCATCCGTCGCGATGCCACTGCATCGTGTGCGTTGGTTCGAGCGCCGCGAGAAACGCGGCGTCGTGCGACGCGACCACGATCGCGCCGGGGAAGCCGGCCAGCGCCGCTTCGATCGCCCGCACCGATTCGAGATCGAGGTGATTGGTCGGCTCGTCGAGCAGCAGCAGTTGCGCGGGCGTGCCGCGCCACAACGCGCACGCGAGCGCGGCCTTCAGCCGTTCGCCGCCGCTCAGTTGCCGCGCGGGTTGCGTCGCACGCGTCGCGTCGAGTTGCAGCAGCGCGAGACGGCTGCGCAGATCACCTTCGGCAAGGGGCGTATCGAGCAGGCCCAGTTGCTCGACGATCGAGCGCTCGGCGTCGAGCAGCGCGAGCCGCTGGTCGAGATACGCGGCGCTCACGTGCGTCGTGCAGGTACCCGAACGCGGCGCGAGCTCGCCCGCGAGCATTCTCAGCAACGTCGACTTGCCGCAGCCGTTCGGGCCTGTCAGCGCGATGCGCACGGCGCCGCTTGCGGACCACGTGATCGCGTCGGCGTCGCCCGCCACCCGCCACGGCAGTTGCGCGCGTTCGAGCGTGAACAGCTGGCGGCGCGCGCTGACCTCGGTGCCCGGCAGCGATACCAGCACCGGTGCGTCGGCTTCGACGCGCGCGGCCGCTTCCTGCACGCGCGCGTCGAGCGTCGCCTTGAAGTCGCTCTGATGACGCCGGACGGTCCCCATGATCGCGCGCGCGGCGCCCTTGCGGCTCTGACGCGCCATCGACGACAGGTTGGCCGTCTTCGCGTCGCGCAGCGACGCGGCCGCGTGACGCTGGGTCGTGTCGTGTTCCTGTTCGAGCCTGCGCCGTACGCGCCCGCGCTCGGTGCGCGCATGGTCGAGCGCCGCGTGCGCGGCGTCCTGTTCCGCGTCGCGCTGCGCGCGATAGAGCGCATAGTTGCCGCCATATGAACGCGCGCCGTGCGGCGTCAGCTCGACGATGCGTTGCACGCCGGCGAGCAGCGCACGGTCGTGGCTGACGATGACGACGCCGCCGCGCCAGCCGTCGAGCGCCGTGCGCAGCCACGCGCGGCCCGGTGCATCGAGATGGTTGGTCGGTTCGTCGAGTACGAGCAGGCCGGCGCCGGACAGCAGCGCGCCGATCAGCGCCACGCGTGCGACCTGGCCGCCGCTTAGCGCGTGCGCGGGCGTGTCGGCGTGGACGTCGTGCAGGCCGGCCGCGTCGAGTGCCATGCGCAGGCGTTCCGCGAGATCCCAGCGATCGCCGATCAGGTCGAAGTCGTTCGGTGTTGCGTGGCCGTCCGCGAGACGCGCGAGCGCGCTGAGCGGTGCATCGAGCGCGGCGATCTGCGCGACGGTCCGCGGGGCCGCCGCCGCCGTGTCGTCGCGGTCATGATCATGCTGCTGTGCGACGTAGACGACGTGCGCATGCCGCTCGATCGTTCCCGCGCTGGGTGTACGGCAACCGGCGATCAGTTGCGCGAGCAGGCTCTTGCCGACGCCGTTGCGGCCGACGATGCCGGTGGGCGTGCGATCGATGGACAGGTCGAGCGAATCGAACAGCGTGATGCCGTCGTCGAAGCGGAAGGAAACGTGATGAAGCGCGACGAGCGCGCCGGTGGGCGTGGCAGCAGCCATGAGCACCTCCAAAAATGCGTGAAGACCTTCGCGCGCGGCGTGCGTGGCACGGGCGGCGAAAACATTTCGGGAAGGCTTAGTGGTTCACTTTGGCTGGCGTCCGGTATGAGGAACAGGCGCGCAGTGTAGCAAGCGCGGCGCGCGGGCCGCAAGCGAGCGGCGTGCACGCCGTCGCTTGCGCGCCACGCACGGTTACTGCATGGCGACCGTCGTGAAGTTCTGCCGTCCGAACGGACTCACGTGATAGCCGCTCACGTTCGTGCGCGTCAACGCGGCCGCGGTCGGGTAGCCGAGCGGGATCCACAGCGCCTGGTCGTGGATGATCTTCTGCGCGCTTTCATAGAGCTTCGCGCGCTTGGCTTGGTCGGCGGTCGACTTGCCGTCGGCGATCAGCTTGTCGAGCTGCGCATCGCAGAAGCGCGCGAAGTTGATGCCCGACTTCACCGCATTACAGCTGAACAGCGGCGACAGGTAGTTGTCCGGATCGCCGTTGTCGCCGGCCCAGCCCATGAACAGCATGTCATGCTGGCCGAGCTTCGCCTGCTTGATCAGCTCGCCCCATTCGATCACCTTCACCTCGGCCTTCACGCCGATCTTCGCGAGGTCGGCCTGCAGCAGTTCCGCGCCGACCTTCGGGTTCGGGTTCAGCACGCTGCCGGTCGGGCGCGTCCAGATGGTGGTCGAGAAGCCGTTCGGGAAGCCTGCCTGCGCGAGCAACTGCTTCGCCTTCGCGGGATCGTACGCATACGGCGCGACGTCCTTCGCATAGCTCCACGTATTCGGCGGATACGGGTTGTTCGCGGCCGTCGCGGTGTTGTCGAACACGACCTTCAGGTAGGTCGCGCGGTCGAACGCGAGGTTCAGCGCCTCGCGCACCTTGTCGTTGTCGAGCGGCTTCTTCTGCGTGTTCAGCGCGACGAACGCGGTCATGAACGCGGGCGTTTGCACGACCTTCAGCGCGCTTTCGCCTTTCGCGGCGAGCACGTCCTGCGGCTTCGGCGACAGCGCGATCTGGCATTCGCCGGCCTTCACCTTCTGCAGGCGCACCGACGGGTCGGGCGTGATCGCGTAGATCAGCCGGTCGACCTTCGGCTTCGCGCCCCAGTACGTCGGATTCGCGTCGTAGCGGATCAGCGCGTCCTTCGTGTAGCTCTTCAGCACGAACGGGCCGGTGCCGACCGGCTTCGCGTTCAGGTCGGCCTGCTTGCCGGCCTTCAGCAGCTGGTCCGCGTATTCGGCCGAGTAGATCGACGCGAAGCCCATCGTCAGGATCGGCACGAAGGTCGCGTTCGGCTCGTTCAGCACGAATTTCACCGTGCTGTCGTCGACCTTCGTGACCGACTTCACGAGCTTCACGAGGCCCATCGACTGCGCGTGCGGAAAGCCGCTCGCGCCGGCCACCTTGTGCCACGGATTCGCATCGTCGAGCATCCGCGTGAACGTGAACACGACATCGTCCGCGTTCAGCGCACGGCCCGGCTTGAAATAGTCGGTGGTCTGGAACGCGACGTTCGGGCGCAGGTGGAACGTGTACGTGAGGCCGTCGGCGCTCGCTTCCCATTTGTCCGCGAGCGCGGGCACGACCTTCTTCGCGGCTTCGTCGTAGGACACGAGTGTGTTGAAGATCACGTCGGCCGATGCGTTGGTCGTGACGAGCGAGTTGTACTGCACGACGTCGAAGCCGTCCGGGCTCGATTCCGTGCAGACGGTGAGCGGCTTGGCGGCGGCGAGGCCGGGGACGGCAAGGGCGGCGAGGGCCGTGGCCACGGCGGCCGCGGCGAACAGCTTGACGTGCATAGGATCTCCCACGTGGCGTGTGTTTTTCGCTGAATGACGGAGGCAGGCGCGGCCCGGAAGCGGGCAGGGCCGACGCGGCTGGCGAATAGCATACCGTCAAAGCGTGCGACGCGCGAAAAAAGGCGCCGGAACGCGGTGAATTGACCGAAAAACGGCTGCGTTCGCGACGGAATGCGTGTTGGGGCGGCGGTGTGGGCAGGTCAAGAGCGATGCGCGAGGCAACGGCGCCGAGACGGCGGTCGAACGCGAGGCGCTGAGCACATGCGTGGCGCGACTCGAGCGACGAAACAGATACGATCGCGCCAGCGATGCGTGACATGTGGTGCGCCACGGAGTCCGGAACGCGGGAACGCAAGAACGCAAGAACGCAGAAACGCAGAAACGCAGGAGGGCGGGAATCCGCTCGGCTCCGCGCGATCCGACCGCGGCGATCAAGCCGCGCCCCGGCGCGAGACGTGCGCCGGGATCCACGACGCGCTCAGTGCGCGCCGGCCTTCGGCTTGCGCGGCGCCTTTTCGAACAGGCGGTCGTACAGCCAGCGCGGCAGCACGTGCAGCACCTTCGCGACGACGCCCATCTGCCACGGAATCACGCGGAATGCGTGCTGCCGGGCGATCGCGCGTGCCGCACGCGCGGCGAAGCGATCGGCGTCCATCAGGAACGGCATCCGGTACGGGTTGTGCGCGGTCATCGGCGTGCGGATGTAGCCGGGCGCGATCGTCACGACGCCGACGCCGGCCGGGCGCAGCTCGACGCGCAGCGCTTCCAGATACTTGATCGCGGCCGATTTCGACGCGCTGTACGCGCCGGAGCCGGGCAGGCCGCGCACGCCGGCGACGCTCGCGACGCCGACCAGCGTGCCGTGGCGCGCGGCCGTCATCGGGCCGACGAACGGCTCGAACGTCGCGACCATCCCGTAGTAGTTGATGTCCATTACGTCGCGGAACGCCGCGAGATCGCCCTGGCCCGTGACGGCGCCCTGGCTGATGCCCGCGTTCGCGATCACGACGTCGGGGCAGACGTGCGCGGCGATGAACGACGCGGCGGCCGTCGCGAGCGCCTCGGCGTCGCGCACGTCGGCGGAATAGACGGAGATGGACAGCTTCGGGAACCGCCGCGCGAACGCATCGAGTGCATCGGTGCGTCGCGCGACGAGGGCGAGCGTGGCGCCCTGGCGGGCGTATTCCTCGGCCATCGCAAGGCCGAGGCCGCTCGACGCGCCGGTGATGAAGACCTTCAGCGGAGTAGTCATGCCGGCGCGCGGACGGGGATCAGAGCTTCTTGTCCTGAACTTGCTTCACGAGGAAGTCGAGCACCTGCGCGGTACCCGGGATGCTGTTCGTGTAAGCCGGGCCCGTCTTGTACTTGCCCTGGACGACGACCGTCGGCACGCCGTCGATCGCGTAGTCCTTCAGCAGCTTGGCCGACTGGTTCACCTCGCCCTGCACGCTGAACGAGTTGTACGCGTCCATGAACTTCTTCTTGTCGACGCCCTGCGTGGCCAGGAAGTCGGCCTGCGCCTGCGGCGTCAGCAGGTAGTTCTTCTGCTTGTGGATCGCGTTGAAGATCGCCGGCGTGACCTTCTCGGAGATGCCGAGCGCGGACACCGCATAGAACAGCTTCGAGTGCGGGAGGAAATCGTCACGGAATGCGACCGGCACGCGCTTGAAGTCGATGTTGTTGCCCTGCTTCTTCACCCAGGCCTCGATCGTCGGCTCGAATTCGTAGCAGTGCGGGCAGCCGTACCAGAAGAACTCGATCACCTCGACCTTGCCGGCCGGCGCGGATACCGGCTGCGGCGACTTCATCACCTCGAAGTCCTTGCCGGCGGCCGGCGCGGCGGGCGAAGCCTGGGCGAGGCCGGCGGCCAGGCCCAGGGACAGAAGGAGCGTGCTAAGCAGTTTTTTCATGTTGTGAACGTCGAATCAGTTGCTCGGGTTACGGAACGTAACGGGTTCTGCGTGGGCTCGGCCGGTTGGCTTACTGCTTCGTGAAGCGGATCACCGCCGTGTCGACACCTGCATCGGACAGGCGCTGGCGGGCCGAGTTCATATCCTCGAACTTCGAGAACGGGCCGACCCGCACGCGGAAATAGGTCACGCCACTGACGTCGCGCTTCGACACCTTCGATTCGAAGCCCTGGAAGCCGAGGCGCGCACGCTGCTGCTCGGCATCGCCTTCCGTCTTGTACGCACCGACCTGCAGGAAGTAGCCGGTGTTCGCGTCGTTCGCGGTCGGCGGCTTCGCCGCTGCTGCTGCCGCGGCCCCGGCCGACGACGTCGGCTTCGGCGTGTTCGCGGCCTGCTGCTGTTGCTGCTGCTTTTGCGCGGCGGCTTGTTGCGCCTGCTTCTGCGCGGCGAAGCGGGCGAGGTCGTCCTCGCCGCCTTGCTGCTGTTGCTGCGCCTGTTGCGTCTTCTTCGGCGGCGGCGTGGTATCGGCCGGCTTCGGCGCGACGGCGACGCCGTTGCCCGACGACGGCGTGTTCGACGCGGTGGTGTTGCTCGAGCCGGTGGCGCCGTTCGTGTTACCCGACGGCGGCACTTCGACGATCTGCGGCTCGGGCAGCAGGCCGCCCTGGGTCTGGTTCGCGGCCTGGCCGGGCGCGGTGTTCGGCGGCGCCGATTGCGCGGCCTGCGGCACCGGCTGGCCGGGCGTCTTGCCCTGCAGCGCGCGGTTCGGGTCGAACTGCTGCGGCTGGCTCGCGCCGTTGTCGGCCGGCGGCGGCGCGACTTTCGACACGAACGGCGACGGCGAACGCGTGATGTAGAGCGCCACCACCACGGCGATTGCGAGGCCGACGATCAGGCCCAGCACGATTCCAAGAAATGTCCCTCCGGCTTGTTTCGACTGCTTCGAAGTTCGGCGTGGTTGTGCCATTGCTTGAGTCACCTGCAAAAAGAATCGTGAAAAGGCTGCGGCGGGTATCCGACGACGCGCATCCGACGGCGGCCGCTGCCGCAGCCATTCGCGGCCCGGTTCGGGGCCGCGCTGACATCCTTACATCTTGGCGGGCGCGGATACGCCGAGCACCGCCAGGCCGTTCTCGAGCACCTGCCGGGTCGCGGCGAGCAGCGCGGCGCGCGCATTGCGCGGCGCCTCGTCGTCGACCAGCACGCGCTCCGCATTGTAGAACGAGTGGAATTCGCCAGCGAGATCGCGTAGGTAGAACGCGACCGCGTGCGGTGCCAGCTCGTTCGCTGCGTGCGTGAGCATGTCCGGATACTCGGCCAGCTTCTGCATCAGCGACGCCGCTTGCGTGCTCGTCAGCTGCGACAGGTCGGCGCCCGGCAGTTGCGCGACGTCGACGTTGTAGCGCGACTTCAGTTCGTTGAGCACCGAGCAGATCCGCGCATGCGCGTACTGGACGTAATAGACCGGGTTTTCGTCGTTCTGTTTCAGCGCGAGGTCGATGTCGAACACGAACTCGGTATCGGCCTTGCGCGAGATCAGGAAGAAACGCACCGCGTCGCGGCCGCGCGTGATGGTTGCCTCGTCGATCAGGTCGGGGGCCGCTTCCTGGCCCGCGGCCGCGCCGCCCGACCATTCGATCAGGTCGCGCACCGTCACGTAGCTGCCCGCGCGCTTCGAGATCTTCACTTCCTGGCCGTCGCGCATCACGGTGACCATCTTGTGCAGCACGTAGTCGGGATAGCCCTTCGGGATACCGATATGCAGCCCCTGCAGGCCGGCGCGCACGCGCGCGATCGTGCCGTGGTGGTCCGAACCCTGGATGTTGATCACCTTCGTGAAGCCGCGCTCCCACTTCGTCACGTGGTAAGCGACGTCCGGCACGAAGTACGTGTACGTGCCGTCCGACTTGCGCATCACGCGATCCTTGTCGTCGCCTTCGTCGGTCGTGCGCAGCCACAGCGCGCCGTCCTGCTCGTAGGTCATGCCGGCCTTGACCAGCGCGTCGACCGTCTTCTCGACGCGGCCTTCGCTGTACAGCGACGACTCGAGGTAGTACTGGTCGAACTTCACGCCGAACGCCTGCAGATCCATGTCCTGCTCGCGACGCAGGTAGGTGACCGCGAACTTGCGGATCGCGTCGAGATCCTCGACGTCGCCCGTGCCCTTGACCGGCTCGCCGTCGGATGCGGCGACCGTTTCGCCGTTCAGGTAGTCGCGCGCGATGTCGGCGATGTACTCGCCGTTGTACGCGGCTTCCGGCCAGCCCGCGTCGCCCGGCTTCAGGCCGCGCGCGCGCGCCTGCGTCGAGATCGCCAGGTTGCCGATCTGCACGCCCGCGTCGTTGTAGTAGAACTCGCGGTGCACCGCGTAGCCCTGGCTCGCGATCACGTTCGCGAGCACGTCGCCGAGCGCGGCCTGACGGCCGTGACCGACGTGCAGCGGGCCGGTCGGGTTGGCCGACACGAATTCCAGCAACACTTGCTTGCCTTTCTCGCGATCCGACGTGCCGAACGCGCGGCCCTGCTCGAACACGGCGGCGATCACCGCCTGTTTCGCGGCGGCCGACAGGCGCAGGTTGATGAAGCCGGGCCCGGCGATCTCGGCGGCTTCGACGAGGCCTTGCGCGGCCGGCTGCGCGGTGAGGGCGGCGACGATCTGCTCGGCGAGCTGGCGCGGATTCGTGCCGAGCGGCTTCGCGAGCTGCATCGCGACGTTGCACGCGACGTCGCCGTGCGCGGCGACCTTCGGGCGCTCCAGCGTGATGGCGGGGGCGACGAATGCTGCGTCGGCGCCTTTCAGCGCGTGTGCGACCTGCTTGACGCTATCCGCGAGCAGGGCTTCGAGGGTCTGTTTGTGTGCTGGCAGCATGCTGGTAGAAGGCTTCGTTGGTGGCGGCCGGAAACGCCGGCCCGCCGGCACGCTTTTTAAGCGCGCGTTTCAGGGATCGCAGAATTTTAACAGGTGCTAATATGCCGCTCAGGCGGCCCGCGTCCGCGAGGCCGGACGCCGGTCTGCCGGCGTTCCCCAACCGCGCCGCGCAGGCACAACAAGATGAAAAGGGAATTGTCATGATTACGTTCAAGAGCAAGGCGGCACAGGATCTCGACGTGCTGAAGGATTTCGCCGTGTATGTGCTGGGTCTCGTCGGCAAGCAGCTGGGCGAGCGCGGTGTGATCACGCACGACGAACTGGACCACGCGATCGCCAAGCTGGAAGGCGCGGTCGCGCAGGCGAAGCAGGAGCGCGCCGAGCACGCCGGCCATTTCCACGAGGACGAAGCCGACCACGCGCACCATGAAGTGCCGCCGAGCCTGGCGCAACGCGTCGCGCCGTTCCTGACGATGCTGCGCGAAGCGAAGGCCGGCCAGGCCGACGTGCACTGGGGCTTCTGAGCTTCCTTCTTCCTTGCTTGGCAGATCGAAAGGTTCGCCAGACAGGAAAAAGCCCGCTTTCGAGCGGGCTTTTTCTTTTGTCTGATGAAAATTTATGTCGAGCGGATGGCGTGCGCGAAATCGGGGCGGTAGCGCGGCGCCTGCCTTGACCGAAGGATGAAATCCCTTATAATTCAACGCAAGACTATGTGAAAGCGGGTGCGAAAACATAGCGCCGCCCGGGCAACCGGGTCCCACCTGGAGTGGGTATTTCGTCGAACGACGGAAAGAGAATCCCGCATGCGACGGCTGCCGAAAGGCGGCCGTTGGTTTTTCTACGCCCGGATCTTGCGGCCTTCGAGGCTTGCTCGCAGCAACGTGCGCAGCGCGACTTTCCGGGCTTCCCGCTGGCGCCGGTTCAGGCCGCCATCCAGCATGTAGGCCGACTGTACGCGCAGGATGAGCCGGCGTTTCCTGATCCGGTCCTTCGAAACCTCGAAGAACACCGCATACACGCGTTGCGTGCCGTCCGATGCGACCGCTTCCACCGTCACGAAATTGGGTTGCCGTTCATCCGCGACGACGATCCGGCGCGTCGCCAGCCCGACGATCACGCCGCGCAGCAGCTCCCGTGACGCGCGGTACCGGTCTGCGCAGAGCACGCGCGTTTCGCGGCCATCGTCGTAGATCTCGTCATCCGGAATGGTGTCGCGGGTGCGTCCGTCCCATTTGAGGCTGCGCGTAAAGCAGTGGCAGGAGAACAGGACCAGAACCGTCACGTCGAAGCCGGTTTCCAGATCGCAGGTGAATGCCAACGGACGCAGATGGCTCAGATCCCAGCGCTCGCCGCGGTAGATCGTCGGCGGGAACGGGCTCGCGCTGTCCGCTGGCGTTTCGGTGATCCGGATCTCGAAGGTCGACATGGCAGGAAGAACTGAGGGAGAAGGGCGCGTTATGTCGCCCACGCGCGTTGGCCCGAAAGCCCGGCGTTGCAGGACTTCGATCTCGATTATTGAGATTAGTTATCCTGATAAATCAAGTCGTTGTGCGACGCGCCCCTGGATCGGGGCGCGTGGCGATGGAAGCGGCGGGTCGCCGCAGTCGACGCGGTTACAGTTGCGGCGCGAGCGCGCGGCGCGCGTCGTCCAGCGACAGCGCCATGCGTTGCGCGTAGTCCTCGAGCTGATCCTGCCCGATTTTGCCGACCGAGAAGTAGCGGCTGTCCGGGTGCGCGAGATAGAAACCCGACACGCTCGCCGCCGGCAGCATCGCGAGCGAATCCGTCACGCTCATGCCGATCTCGTCCGCGTGCAGCACGTCGAACATGTCGCGCTTCACGAGGTGGTCCGGGCAGGCCGGATAGCCGGGCGCCGGGCGGATGCCCGCGTACTTCTCGGCGATCAGCGCGTCGTTGTCGAGCGTCTCGCCGCTCGCATAGCCCCACAGCTCGCGCCGCACGCGCGCGTGCATCGCTTCGGCGAACGCTTCCGCGAAACGGTCGGCGAGCGCCTTCAGCATGATCGCGCTGTAGTCGTCGTGGTCGGCTTCGAACTGCTTTTCCTTCACGTCGACGCCGAGGCCGGCCGTCACCGCGAACATCCCGATGTAGTCGGCCACCCCCGACTCCTTCGGCGCGATGAAGTCGGCGAGCGAACGGTTCGGCCGCATCACGCCGTCGACCACCGGGCGCACGCTTTGCTGGCGCAGGTTGCGCCACGTGAGCAGCACTTCCGAGCGCGACTCGTCGCTGTAGATCTCGATGTCGTCGTCGTTGACCGTATTGGCCGGCAGCAGCGCGATCACGCCGTTCGCGGTCAGCCAGCGGCCCTGGATCAGGCGCGCGAGCATCGACTTCGCATCGGAGAACACGCGTCGCGCCGATTCGCCGACGATCTCGTCGTTCAGGATCGCCGGGTACGGGCCCGCGAGGTCCCAGGTCTGGAAGAACGGGCCCCAGTCGATGTAGTTCGCGAGCTCGTTCAGGTCGTAGTTCTTGAACATGCGACGGCCGATGAACTTCGGCTTCACCGGCTGGTAGCCGGCCCAGTCGATCCTGGTCTTGTTCGCGCGTGCTTCGGCGAGCGTGACCATCGGCTGCGCCTTGCGGTTCGCGTGCTGGTCGCGGATCCGTTCGTAGTCGGACTTCAGCTCGTCGAGATACTTGGCCGCGCCTTCGTCGGACAGCAGGTTCGACGCGACCGACACCGAGCGCGACGCATCCGGCACGTAGACGACCGGGCCTTCGTAGTGCGGCGCGATCTTCACGGCCGTGTGCACGCGCGACGTCGTGGCGCCGCCGATCAGCAGCGGAATCTTCTTCACGCGGAAGTAGTCGTCGCGCTGCATTTCGGACGCGACGTACGCCATTTCCTCGAGGCTCGGCGTGATGAGGCCCGACAGCCCGATGATGTCCGCGCCCTCGACCTTCGCCTTCGCGAGGATCTCGTTGCACGGGACCATCACGCCCATGTTGACCACTTCGAAGTTGTTGCACTGGAGCACGACCGACACGATGTTCTTGCCGATGTCGTGCACGTCGCCCTTCACGGTCGCGATGACGATCTTGCCCTTCGCGCGCACGTCGCCGCCCGCTTCCGCGAGCAGGCGCTTTTCTTCCTCGATGAACGGGATCAGGTGCGCGACCGCCTGCTTCATCACGCGCGCCGACTTCACCACCTGCGGCAGGAACATCTTGCCCTGGCCGAACAGGTCGCCGACGATGTTCATCCCGTCCATCAGCGGCCCCTCGATCACGTTGATCGGACGGCCGCCGGCCGCGGCGATCTTCGCGCGCACTTCCTCGGTATCCTCGACGATGAAGGTCGTGATGCCGTGCACGAGCGCATGCGAGAGCCGCTTCTCGACCGGCTGGTTGCGCCACTCGAGGTTCTCTTCCTTCTTCGCGCCGCCTGCCTTGAACTTGTCGGCGATCTCCAGCAGGCGATCGGTGGAATCGTCGCGGCGGTTCAGGATCACGTCCTCGACGCGCTCGCGCAGCTCGGGGTCGAGATCGGCGTACACGCCCAGCTGGCCGGCGTTCACGATGCCCATGTCCATCCCGGCCTGGATCGCGTGATACAGGAACACGGTGTGGATCGCCTCGCGCACCGGGTCGTTGCCGCGGAACGAGAACGACACGTTCGACACGCCGCCGCTCACCTTTGCGTGCGGCAGGTTCTGCTTGATCCAGCGGGTCGCCTCGATGAAGTCGACCGCGTAGTTGTTGTGCTCCTCGATGCCGGTCGCGACCGCGAAGATGTTCGGGTCGAAGATGATGTCTTCGGGCGGGAAGCCGACTTCGTTCACGAGGAAGTCGTACGAGCGCTTGCAGATCTCGGTCTTGCGTGCGTAGGTATCGGCCTGGCCGGTTTCGTCGAACGCCATCACGACCGCGGCCGCGCCGTAGCGGCGGATCAGGTTCGCGTGGTGACGGAACGCGTCCTCGCCTTCCTTCAGCGAGATCGAGTTCACGATCGCCTTGCCCTGCACGCACTTGAGGCCGGCTTCGATCACCTCCCACTTCGACGAGTCGATCATGATCGGCACGCGCGCGATGTCCGGCTCCGATGCGATCAGGTTCAGGAAGCGCACCATCGCCGCCTTCGAATCGAGCATCGCCTCGTCCATGTTGATGTCGATCACCTGCGCGCCGTTCTCGACCTGCTGGCGCGCGACGGCGAGCGCCTCGTCGAACTGGCCGTTGAGGATCATCCGTGCGAACGCCTTCGAGCCGGTGACGTTGGTGCGTTCGCCGACGTTGATGAAGAGCGTCCCGGGCGTGACGTTGAACGGCTCGAGGCCGGCAAGGCGCATCATGTGATCGGTCATGGCGGTGCGAATTCTTTTGATGAAGGACGTGGGGCGGTCGGTCAGGCGTTGTCGCTGTACTGGTTCGGCCAGCGGCGCGGCTTCACGTCGGCGAGCGCCTTCGCGATCTCGGCGATGTGTTCGGGCGTCGTGCCGCAGCAGCCGCCCGCGAGGTTCACGAGCCCGGCCTGCGCGAATTCCTTCAGCAGGCCCGACGTGACGTCGGGGGTTTCGTCGAAACCGGTGTCGCTCATCGGGTTCGGCAGGCCCGCGTTCGGGTAGCACGACACGTAGGTGTCGCACAGCTTCGCGAGCTCGGCGATGTACGGGCGCATCAGCGCCGCGCCGAGCGCGCAGTTCAGGCCGAACGTGAGCGGCTTCGCGTGACGCAGCGAATTCCAGAACGCCTCGACGGTCTGGCCCGACAGAATGCGGCCCGACGCATCGGTGACGGTGCCCGAGATCATGATCGGCAGGCGCTCGCCGGTGTCCTCGAACAGCTCGTCGAGCGCGAACAGCGCGGCCTTGGCGTTCAGCGTGTCGAAGATCGTCTCGACGAGGAACAGGTCGACGCCGCCGTCGAGCAGCGCCTTCGCCTGCTGGTAGTACGACGTGCGCAGCTCGTCGAACGTGACGTTGCGCGCGCCCGGATCGTTGACGTCCGGCGAGATGCTGGCCGTTTTCGGCGTCGGCCCGATCGCGCCGGCGACGAAGCGCGGCTTGGTCCGAGTCGCGTATTTCGCGGCCGATTCGCGAGCGAGCTTCGCCGATGCGACGTTCATCTCGACGACGAGATCTTCCATCCCGTAGTCGGCCTGCGCGACGGTCGTCGCGCCGAACGTGTTGGTTTCGACGATGTCGGCGCCGGCCGCGAAGTACTGGTCGTGGATCTCGCGGATGATCTGCGGCTGCGTGAGCGACAGCAGCTCGTTGTTGCCCTTGATGTCGCGCGGGAAATCCTTGAAGCGCTCGCCGCGATACGCGGCCTCGTCGAGCTTGTAGCGCTGGATCATCGTGCCCATCGCGCCGTCGAGGATCAGGATGCGCGATTTCAGCAGCGCGGGCAGGGCGGCGCCGCGCGTGTAGCGCGCGTCGAGCGGGACGGAAGCGGCGAGAGGAGTCGCAGACATGGGCGGAAGACCGGCGAAGACGGAAAACCGTCATTGTAGCCGGTGCGTCAAGGGGGCGCGGGCCCTCGCCGTGCCGGCCTGGCGGCCCGCCAAATGAAAGCCCCCGCCGGCGAGCCGGACGGGGGCAGGATCGGAGTGCACGCGGCGCCGCATCGATGCGCGGCGAATGGCCCGGCCGCGTGACGCGCCGGGCCGCGCTCGTCAGTGCAGCACGACGGGCATCATCATCAGGCTGTCGAATTGTCCGAGGAATTCGTCGACCTCGTCGAGCGACGGTTCATCCTCGATCAGCTGCTTCACGTGTGCGCGGAATCGTTCGGCAAGTTCGCCGTCGATGAAGATTTCGCGCTGCGCGTTCTTGTCGACGATTTCGTATCCGCCGGCATTCATCAGGTGATGGCCGGCCTGCGGCGCAAATTCGACGACGCAGTAGTTGGGGCTGTTGTAGATCATTTGCATGGCGGCACTCCTCTTCGCAGTGGCATCTGGCCTTGTTGTCCCCTAGGTGGGGCAAGCCTTGCCGGTTTCAAGGGGCTTGCGCTGCACACCCCGTTCTCCCGTTGCGTGGGGTGTATCGGTTAGAAGCCGATGTCTATCAAACGTTTCTCATTGTGAGCCGGTGGACTGAAATAGTTGTTAAAGAGTGTCATCGGCCATTTCCGGGAAATCTGTAATCGGTCGAAATTGCCGATTGGCCTGCATTCATTCGCGTTCACTGTGTGACAGTCGACGAGGCCGGTGGTTGCATCGTCGCGGGCGGTGCCGATGGCGCCGGCTCCGCTGGCTGCGCAGGCGATGCATCGGGTGTCGGAGCCGCGGCAGGCGCGTTCGTTGCGCCGCCGGACGGCGCGGCATCGGCAGGCACGCTCGGTGCGACGAGGCGGCCGTGCCACAGCAGCTCGATCTGCGCCCCGTTCGGCTCGCTCTGCACGAGTCGCGCGGGCAGCCAGCCGAGCGACGGCGCGAGCCACATGTCGATGCGGCGCGTGTCGCCGTCGCGGCGCGGCAGGCGCATGAAGTGCCGCGCCGCGATGATGCCGGCCTGCGTCTGCACCTGCTCGTCGCCGATCACGGTGATCGGCCAGGTCTCGCCGCTGTTGTTGTCGATCACGAAGAACTGTTGCGTGACGCCCGGCTTGTAGGCGGCGGGATTGCCGCGCACGAGCCCCGACAACTGCATCAGCATGCTGAAGCGGTCCTGCACGCCGTCGGGCAGCGGCGCGTTGTTCGGCGTGCGCGTGAACACGACTTGCCGGATCTCGCGGTTGAAGATCGCGATGTCTTCCGGCCGCTTGCCGCGCTTCTCGACGTAACGGTCGGGCGCGACGCCGAACGCATCGATGCGGCCTTCGCTGCGATAGGTGAACGGGCCGACGAACGGCACGGGCATCGACACCGACAGGTCGTACGTGTGCCCGTCGGTGCGCCAGTGGATC